>DATNRH010000863.1 GCA_036703605.1 Candidatus Obscuribacterales bacterium
AAGCATATAGTTCTCACAATCTCCCTCCGTTCTCCACAAAACTTCAGGGTTAGGAAAAGTCCTACAAATATCCTTGTCAGCTCCGGCAGAAGCGAAGTTAGTTCCATCGGGACCAAAACGACCAGTATAGATACCTGCCGCATGGCCACTGAGCTTCATTATGGGAGCTTGCAGGTTTGATGTTCGTGCTGGTCCCTAGAGATAAGTAGAAGGCCAGAACCTTGGCAATTAACGCTGATCGAGGATCGGGCTCATCGTGTTTCTGTTTCTTGACGATCAAGGCGCCATCATCTGGTCCTCTGCGCTTTAAATTCCCACGGTCAGACATCAACCAATGGTCTAAGAGAGCTAGAGAGTGAAAAAGCTGCTGCTTCGCGACCAACGCTCGAAATGCGAAATCCCGGTTTTTTCCCGGATTGCGGGGCAAAGGCTAAGGCGCCTAAGCGAGAGCGACAACCCTTGGATACATGCTGATCTCTACTATCAACCACCAACAGAAAAGCACAAATAGTTATTACAGTTTTAAGAGGTGAATTCAGTTACTGGGGGTAAGGAGGAGGCATTCCCATTTGAACCCCACCCGGTGGCTGAGACATGACTACATGCCCGGGTTGCAAGGACATTTGCTGCATCTGCTGGATGGGAAGAGACATACTCTGTGGTTGGTGTTGCATCGAGAGCGGAGGCATAGCCTGTTGGATTGGTTGGCCCATGCCTTGTTGTACGGACAAGGGTGGCTGTGCTTGCTGGGTATAATTGTTGGCTTGTTGAGCTTGTTGGGGAGGCGACGTGGCCCCTTCAGGAAGCATGCAAAGAGGTAAAGCAACCTCAAGCAACTTGTCTAAGGTGTATTCTTCGATATCCCGGCCAGGACGCCCGTCTGGGTGCATGCGTAAGCGGTAAGAGCCAGAGTCGCACAATTCAATGCGAAAGTGGCCAACAGAGTGCGGACTGTCTTTGACAGAGAGTCCTAGGCAGAAGCGCTCACTGGAGGTGCGGAGGAGATAGTGCTTGCCAGTGGGAAGCTGGCCCTGGAGGAGCAT
>DATNRH010000864.1 GCA_036703605.1 Candidatus Obscuribacterales bacterium
GATGATGCCTAGACCTTTTAGTCCAGCTAAGTCATCAGGAGATAGTAGGTTGGTGGAGGGTTGAAATTCACCCAATTCTAAACGTATCCCGCGAAGTGTGCCTTGGGCAGGTGCTTTAGATGCTCCAAACCCCTGTGCTGATTTACGTGCCATAACATGCTGAGCAAAAAATGTGGACTAAGCAAAAAAATGATTTTCAATTACCCCTTTCATCTCATTTTATTTCATATAATTAGTCTTATTAACGAATAAATTGGTATTAGTGTATCGGGGAGTTTAGACGAGAATGTCTGGGATATAGGTTGATGGCTACTAAGCTGGGTAGACAAGCTGTTCATGCTAAGACGTTCATGGCTGCCAGTGGATAGATGGCGATATGTGTACCATCGTATCAAAGATAGGGATTGTCGATAACGCCGAAGCGCGCATTCCCCTAAGGTCGGTTACCCCCAACCTTTTGCTTCACAACCGGGCGTTGCGCATGGATGATGTGCTCTACAACCAGTCTACGGCGGCTCAAGCCTGGCTGGATGATTGTTTCCGGACGGCATCGACGCTGAAACAGTATCAGCGCACCGTCCGCATCGCAGCGGCATTGAATGCGGCATTGAATTCTGATACCCCGCCCGCTTGCGGCGGGATAGTTCATGCATGCGGTTGAGCGATCGCAGGCGTCTCAGGTGCAGCTATCATGCTGTCGTCCAATAGTTCAATAGACTCTAGAGCGATCGCGGCTGGCGTAGTCAATGGCTGCAGTTCAACCGGTTCAACGGGTGCACGTTCAGCCGTTGGCAATTGGGCGATCGGTTGGGCTGCCGAGTTCGACGTTTGGGTGCGTAGCCGTCGCGAGACATAGGCCGCAAATTGTACGGGGAGCCACAGTGCTGTGAAGATGAGCGTTGCAGCAAAAGCAGTATCTAAAGCAGTGTTGATCCATTCCATAGGACAGGGGTATGAGTTCAGCGTGTTGGCGGTACGTTTTTATCGCCACCCAAATTATACCTGGTAAACCGGGAACCCTGTAACAGGGAGGTGTTTCTATTGTTCTGGATGTTGGGGGCGATCGCTGGGTGTGCGATCGTCTTATAGTTCCCGGTAAACTTGTAAAGGTGAAGAGCAGTCAACGGGAGGCATGAGCATGGCCAAGACCAAAGGAGCCAAAGGCGGCAATCCTGATCCGGTTCAGACTGAAGCGTTTAAGTCCCAGATCAAGCCATCGGCTGCCGATGTTGATGAGCCGTTAGCTAAGAAACCGCTGGCGGTGAAGTTGCCTGCGAGTCATGATGCAATTGTGAGGGCCATGGACAA
>DATNRH010000865.1 GCA_036703605.1 Candidatus Obscuribacterales bacterium
TTGATAGACTCAGCCTGTTCACGGGCTTCGCTGTGTCTAACCAGAAGGATTGCTGGAGCCCTAACGTCATCAAACTTATGTTGGCATGAGGAATTAGCGCCTAGGTTTGATGAATCACCGCTAGGGGTGGGACAATAGACCATGCTATTTTTCGTAAGTCGAGACAACCATGAGTATTCATCCTAGGCTGCAAGCTGCGTTTAGCGATCGCCGTGCGCTCAAGATTATCAGCGGATTGATGAACTTCGATGCATTACGGGTGCAGGCCGTTGTGCGCGCTGCCGACCAAGGCGGGGCTGATTTTGTAGACATTGCTGCCGATCCAGCTTTGATCCAGTTGGCGAAGCAAACCACAGCTCTACCTATTTGTGTGTCTGCAGTGGATGCAGAGATCTTGGCACAGGCCGTTGCGGCTGGGGCTGATATGGTCGAAATTGGTAACTTCGATGCCTTCTATGCCCAAGGACGACGGTTTGAAGCAGCGGAAGTCTTGGAACTCACGCGGCAAACGCGATCGCTCTTGCCCACGGTGACCCTGTCGGTGACGGTGCCTCATATGCTCACCCTCGATCATCAGGTACAGCTTGCTGAAGACTTGGTGCAAGCTGGAGCGGATATCATTCAAACCGAAGGCGGTACCAGCAGCCAACCTAGCCACCCTGGAACGTTGGGCTTGATTGAAAAAGCTGCTCCTACCCTAGCGGCGGCCTATGAAATTTCTCGGGCGGTGTCGGTGCCGGTGATGTGTGCGTCGGGTCTATCCAATGTCACGGCTCCCATGGCGATCGCTGCCGGTGCGTCGGGGATTGGGGTTGGCTCTGCGGTCAATCAACTCAATAGTGACGTAGCGATGATTGCCGTCGTTCGTAGCCTGGCTGATGCGTTGAAAGCGGCGACCTCGGTGTCGCGGTTGCCCTAACCTTATCAGTTGAGATACCGGTCATTGGTTGGGATAGCGATCAATCCTGAGCAGCCTTCTAGTTCGCGACCATCTGGCGTTGGTGTCCATCTGGGGGCGATCGCTCTCCGGTGATCGAGTATCCCAGAGAGATGGATAACACCACAGGTTTGGACAAGACTCAGCCTGTGGTGTTGTTTGAGGTTGACTATTCACAACGACTCCTGATGGTCATAGGGGTGGCTCACGC
>DATNRH010000866.1 GCA_036703605.1 Candidatus Obscuribacterales bacterium
AACTGTCCTTCAAACTGGATGGGAGAACTGACCGGGAAGGTGCGCAGTTGGTACCCCGGAAAACGTGGTAGGGCGACAAAAATCGCCAGACCCAGCCCAACCACGACCAATACTAAGGTGCTCCAGCGGCGCAGGGAAAAATTCAGCGTTAGGGTCTTCATGCGACGACTGGTGAGCCCTAACTGGGAACGATAGTCTAATACCAACACCGGCAGAGCGATCGCTACAAAAATCAGCAGCAGTGGTGCAAAAGCCAGGGTTTGGCTAATCGTACCCGCCACGCCAATCAGAATTAGCCCAATCACCATGGAATAGCCCAAGTCTTTGCGCCGAGGTTGGTCAAAACTATGCAGCACCTGCAGGTGGATCAACAGTTCCGCTAGGGCTAGACGCGTATCTACCTGCCCCCGAGCAATGTTGAACAAAAAGATGGCAAGAGCCAAGAGCATGGCGATCGCAATACTAAATTGAGTCGAGGTATTGCGTTTATGGCGCTGCCGCCAGCTCCACCAAGCCCCCACGATACTGGCAGGAATAGCCCAGGCACTGATCCACAGCGGATCTGCCACATCCGCCGCCGCCACATCGGTCGCCAAAATGCCCACTGTCACCATAGCCTGTACCAAAACCCGCAGCGGAATTGATTCTTCCGGCCGCGGGCGGGGCATAGCGGCGAGGCGTTCCCACAGGGGGCCAAAGGGCGATCGCCGAATCCATTGTTCGAGTCTTGAAGGGTCTTGGGTCGGTGCGTTAGCGGGAGCCGTTGCGGTAGGACGGGTCATACAAACTCAGTCAAACTCAGTGACGAAGGACAAGCGATTCTAAGAGGCGATCGCACTCTATAGCCCAGTGTAGCCACCCAGACCCAAAACACCCACCCAGCAGGGTACGTTTCCTACATGTAGGCGGATTGAATGGCCCAAACCACTAGCGTCGCAATGGCACCCAAGATAATGACTGAGGATAGGGCGATCGCAACTCCACTATCTGCCTCATCAAATTTCATAATTCCACGATTTTGGTCGGTCATAGGACATCTCCTTACATAGCTCAATCTGGCCTAAACACCTTGCCATACCTCAGGTGTAACACTCCTCAACGATTCCCATAGCAGACTTAACGGAATGTTTGGATTACGGCAACACTCCGTCATGAAGTCCACCAAAAGCGCCTAAAAATGTTAACTTGTGTAAAGGTTACGAAATATTGAGGATCACTTGACTTAGCGCATTAATGCTTAAATGTTTCTGCTTTCATCGGTAGATTTGTTGCATTGCGAACAGTTGAGAGCAGAAATGCAGGGTAGAGATGAGTGGGATTCCTGATTAGACGCTCCTCACGCCAGCTTGTCTAGTCCACTGTTACTGATTTGACGGGAGTATTTGAGTGACCCTATCACTACAAACCACACAAGCTACGGGTGAATCACTAATTGCTAGCTTTTTCCAGCAATCGGCTGGGCAATGGCGCTCTGAGCGCCGCTACTACACATTGCCCGATGGCGATGTGAAGGAAATGGTGAGTCTGATTACAGTCCGCTTCTTGACGGCGGGTTGTTCAGAACTGCTGCACCTAGCTCAACTCCATCCAGAGGGCGATCGCCTGAACCTGGCCTGCGGGGCAGAGGTGACCTGGAATAGTACCGATGCCACCACTGGACGCAAGAAATCTAAGGGGACAACCCTGTTTGGCGTGCAGGGTGACATCCTCTATCGAGATCGCGGTTTTGCCACTCCTCATCCCGTAACAGCTCAGTTCTACTTCAACCATCCCACCACCCTCTGCCTGCGCACCGAGTATAACGACTCGGTTTTTGAGGAGGAACTGAAGCTCATTGGTCAGCAATATCGCACCCGCCAAACGATCATCTCTCGGGCGGGTGAGCAGCAGATGATTGGTCAATACCTAGAGCGTCGCATCGGGTAGCGATCGCCCTTGGGGATGCATGAACCTAGCGCGCTGACCCATCTAGGTTGATGCATCCCGGCTTGTTGGTGTATTTACAAACTCGTTGCCACAGCACCGCCCTTGTGCCCGGCGGCCCCACGGAAAACAAGACGCGATCGCCCCCAATCATCGAGACAATCTTGACGCCGCAGACTGGGCAGCTTTGCTCGTTTGGGCTGGACATAGGTTCTCCTCCGTCTATCGCTATGGGTAACGGTGTTAGAGATTTTACGGGTTGATGGAAGCGATCGCTGGATTGTGCTAAGAATTTGTTATTATTGTTGTCGGAATGCTGGTGTAGCTCAGTTGGTAGAGCAGCTGATTTGTAATCAGCCGGTCGCAAGTTCGAGTCTTGTCACCAGCTTTTAATAGAAAGCACGTCGGGATGCCCCTGCTTGACTAGAGAGTCATGAAGATCACCTAGGTTCAAACTGCACCTAGCTAGCACGTTGACTAGCTAGGTGATAACATCAACCCAAAGCCTCAATGCTTCAGGTTAGGTTTGGGGCGTAAGGGCGCATAACTATCTCGGAGAAGAGCGATCGCAGCCTCGCCCTAGCTGGCGAGTAGAGCTTTGACATGCTGATCAATAAATTCGGTATCAACCGGATTGATGCCGCCCCCTGCAAAATGTCCCCAAATCGAAGGAATAGCAACAAACTCGGCATTGGGCATATGCTTTACTTCATACTCATTATCTTCCGGCGGAAAATATAAATCTGTTTGCCCAGGCATCACAATGGCCTTGGCTTTAATCGCAGCCAATGCTTGTTCAAAATTGCCGTTAAACCCTGGCGTATTGCCAA
>DATNRH010000867.1 GCA_036703605.1 Candidatus Obscuribacterales bacterium
GGCGCATGGTGTCGGTTCGGTTTTTCGGGCTTGAGGCCTTGGGCTCAAAACAGAGCCTCAGTATGGCGGAGATGCCGACAGCCACAAGGAAGCCGAGCAAGAGGCCAAATCCAATCAGCCCGTAGTCCGTGGCGACCTGAAGCCATTCATTGTGAACGTATTCCGGCTTGGTTCTGTAGATGCCGATGTCATTCCTGTCGAGAAACTGGAAACACTCCCATGAGAAACTTTGACTTCCCCCACCTGCTAGGGGATGGCTCAAAACCGCTGAAGCAGCGGCGCCCAGGTAAATGAGTCGAACCGTGTTGTCAAAAAGGCCTCTGTGAGCTGATGATTCATCAAGACCTTTTGCTGCTTGGATATCTTGCCAACCATTGAATAAGAGACCCAGCACAAGCAGAGCCATAAAAGGCATGGCAATGGCAGCGGCAGGGAACCAGCGGGCTTTAGAGCGCTTGGCTTCGATCAGAATGACTCCACCCAAGCAGGTGAGGGCGATTGAGGCGGCGAGGAGTCCGCCACGTGAGCCGGTCCACCAAATCGCTGCCATGCCCATGGTGCCAAGTGTTCCAAGGATGATTTGAACTAAACGCTGTCGTGAGTTCCAAGCTTCTCCAAGAAGCCATATGGATGAAATCAACAGGTAGTTTGCGACATAGTTGTAGTGAAAAAAGAAACCCGTGATAGAGGTGGCGCCGGTAGGATTTGCGAGTAGGGGGCGCCAGCCGGGATTCATTTTTTGTATCAACATCACCACCAAATTGGCCAGCAGTAGGGCGGCGATGCCAGCTGTCAGGGTCCAATGTGCACGCCGGCATTGCTGAATGGCCAACACGCAGATGAAAGCTCCCAGGATTCCGCCAAGCAACATCAGGTCCGCTTCGCCAAACTCCTTTACCGGAGAGAGTATTGCCCGGAAGGAAAACCAGCCGAGAGTAAGGATTCCAAGAACCAGTATCACGGGATTGAGCATTCGACTCGGTTGTCTGAGCAATACCCATGTGCCCGCCGCAGCGGCGATCAGCAGACTCAGCAACGCGGGCCCCCAAGTCCACGAGCTTGTCTGACAGCCAAAAAGAACGGCCAGAACCAGTGATAAGACGAAGAACGCTGCGGATAATATTGCCACTGACGCAAAGTTTAGGTGAATGATCCAGACGCTTCCACTATTTTGCGCCTTTGCCAAAAATCACTGCCGGAACCGTCTTAAGGAGAATGATCAAATCATTCCACAGCGACCAATTGTCGATGTAACGCAGGTCGAGCTGCACCCAATCTTCGAACTCTTGGATATCGTTGCGGCCGGCGATCTGCCACTCACATGTGATGCCTGGTTTGACGCTGAGGCGGCGACGGTGGGTGTGTTTGGAAAAGGCCTCCACCTCATACAGTGGCAGGGGGCGTGGGCCGACCAGACTCATGTCGCCTCGCAGAACGTTGTACAGCTGGGGCAACTCATCGATGCTGAAGCGCCGCAGGAGGCGGCCAAAGGGTAATACGCGCGGATCCCTGCCCAACTTGAAGACGGGACCCTCCATTTCATTGCCATGCTCCTCTTTGATTCTTGTCAGTTGAGCCTCCGCATCAGGGACCATTGTGCGAAATTTCCACATGCGGAAGGGTTTGCCATAGCGACCTGAGCGGCGCTGATGGAAAAAAGCCGGGGCGCCGGGACTGGTGATTTTAATGCCCAACCAGGAGAAAATCCACAGTGGTGATGTCAACAGGATGAGTATGGCAGCTCCAAACCGATCTATCAGTGACTTGCACAAAAGCTCCCATGAGAGGTCAGGGGTGGAGCGCAATACCAGCATCGGTTTATCGCCCAGGGAATCGAAGGCGGGACGGGCGATCTGGTTGCGGATGAATGATGCGGCAATCCAGGCCTCGATGCCTTGGAGTTCGCAGGCTTCTACGGCATCGGCCACTTTTTCAAAGCTGGCGCCTCCGGTCGCAAAGATTACCCGCTCGATGGAATGTTCCTTGATGGTGTTGTAGAGTTCTTCAACGCTGCCCTGTTCCAAGTCAAAGTGATCGACCACTTTCCAGCCAGCGACGATATCCTCATCGAGTGATCCGTATAAAGCCTCGGTTTCATCATTGGTGCCCGCCAACAGGATGCGCTCTTTGGCCTCATCGCTGAGGCGGCGTGTGCTCAGATAGTGGAAGACCAGACGATCACGCGCAAAGAGCAGGAGGACCAGATTGCAGAAGCCGATGCCGAGTGCGAGGCGGCGCACATCGGTGTATTTTGCAAACAGGGCGAACATGCCAATGAATAAGGCCATGACTGCAGCGCCCTTGAAAAGTTGAGCAGCCGCTCGCCCCGCTGACTTGGTTCGCATCATCCGGTAGAAGCCGAAGCGCTCAAGCACCAGAGGGGTGAAGGGAACCGCGATGTAGAGCACCCAAAATACGCTTTGTCGATGATCCTCATCCGATGGCGCTTTGTCCATGAGTGTCAGCACCACGTCCCGAAGATCCCAGGCAAACCAGAAAGCGACAAATACCAGCAATGCGTCCAGAATTTGGAGTGCCTGGATTCGGAATTCCTCGTGACTACGGGCGGCGGACATGAATGGGGAGGGTTGGGCGCAAGAGGGCCTATGCTGTAGGGGACAGTGGGCAGAGTCAGGTGATCTAAGCCAAATTGGAACTGGTGCGCAACCCCCTAGCACGTGATGACCTGCAGCCCTCTTGACACCCTCAGAGGCGACCTTATCCTCGATGTTGCCAATGAACACCGAATCCGTCCCCCCTGATGAGTCCACTGATCCAGTGGCGATCAGAGATCATGCTGCTCCAGCCGGCTCGCCTGTGTCGGCCAACAATTGGATTGGATGGTTGTCTTTGGTTGTTTCAGCAATCGTGATATTGTGGTTTTACGCCGTGGTTCCCCGCTATGGAGGTCTCAGTGCATTCGGCTGGCTTGGCTCGGCATGGAACTCTGAAACCGATTACGAGCATGGACCCTTGTTCCCGCTCATCATCATCGGCCTCTTGATATACCAATTCAAGAGCATCCGTGCGTCAGTCGGTGAGCCTTGCATGTGGGGTCTGCTTGTCCTCTTTGTGGGAATCCTGTGTTACTGGATAGGTTTTCGCACCATGCAGCCTCGCATCACCCTGGGAGCACTCCCTCACATCATTTGGGGCTCAGTCCTTTATTTGTGGGGTTGGCGGACGGCCAAGAAACTCATTTTCCCAGTTTATTTTTTCTGGTTGGCAGTGCCTTTGCCCAGCTTCCAACAGGCCACTGTGCATCTGCAATTATTGGCCACTCATTTGGCTGATATGGGCGCTGGAATTCTGGGTGTGGATACGGTTGTGCAGGGAACTGCGATTTCCTCTGCCGATGGGGACTGGGCGCCAGTCGAGATCGCCAAAGGCTGCAGCGGCATTCGCTCCCTGATGGCCTTGATCATGATATCGGCTGTCTGGGCCTACGTTGCCAATGTGGGTATCTGGAAAAAGCTAATCCTCTTTGGTAGCGCTCTGCCGCTTGCCATCCTGGGTAATGGTCTGCGAGTCACCTCGATTCTGGTTATTGCGAAGTATGGCAACCAAGAGTGGGCGACCGGCACCTGGCACGATTGGTCTGGCTTGCTTCTGTTCTACCCATTCACGCTGATGCTGCTGCTCATCATCCACTCATTGCTTGAAGGTGGATTGCCATGGGTGAAAGGCGGCAACAGAAGGGT
>DATNRH010000868.1 GCA_036703605.1 Candidatus Obscuribacterales bacterium
GTTCACTTTATGTGCTATTCTGGCTTTCAAACTATTTCGTTTTATCGGTTCGGTCTCCCTCAGTCCGGGCGGCTTTCGTTGCCCTTCCCTCAGGCGCTTAACCAATATATCCAACCCAGCCGGGTCTGTCAACACCCCTGCCTTTATTTAGACAGATCATCCAAAAGCCTTGCCCAGAAAACGTTTCAGGCTCTAGAGGCAAGGTTTTCATGGAAAAACATGCCATTTTTCTTGGAAAAAAGCTGCGATCGCCTCCTGTTATTTCCTGTTATACAGACGCTGAAACCCTTATGGTGGAAGAGGTTAAACTCTTCCACCCTTAATCAAAAAATCTCAAATCTTTTTTTCACCAAGTTGCCTCCATAGGTGCGAGACAGGAGAGCCTACCTGCCAACGGGCTCTTCTATGTCCTGATCTATGGTTTGGGTCAGGAATTTTGGCACCTAGGGATTGGGATTGCTTGAGGAGTAGGGGAGAATGGGGCGTGGTAGATCAGAGATTGAGGATAGAGGCTCGTGAACTTTCAGACAGTTATTGCAACGCTGAATCAATTTTGGGGCGATCGCGGCTGTTTAATCGTGCAGCCCTACGATACAGAAAAGGGCGCGGGCACCAAGAGTCCCCATACATTTTTAAGAGCGATTGGCCCAGAACCTTGGGCCGTGGCCTATGTGGAGCCCTGCCGTCGGCCATCCGACGGTCGCTATGGCGAGAATCCTAATCGGGTTCAGCACTATTACCAGTACCAGGTGTTGATCAAGCCATCTCCAGACAATATTCAGGATGTGTACCTAGACTCGTTGAAAGCCCTAGGCATTAAACCGGAAGACCACGACATTCGCTTTGTGGAAGACAACTGGGAAGATGCGGCCGTGGGCGCGTGGGGCGTTGGCTGGGAAGTATGGCTGGATGGCATGGAAGTCACCCAGTTCACCTATTTCCAGCAGTGCGGGGGACTTGACTGCCGGCCGGTGTCTATTGAAATCACCTACGGGCTAGAGCGGCTGACCATGTACTTACAAAACGTGGATGCCATCTTCAACATCCAGTGGAATGACCAAGTCACCTACGGCGATGTGTTTTTGCAGGCAGAAATAGAAAGCTCTACCTATAACTTTGAAGCGTCGGATCCCAAGACCCTGTTTACCCTGTTTGGCATTTACGAACAGGAAGCAGAAAGGCTGATGGAGCAGGGCCTGGTATTGCCAGCCTACGACCAAGTTTTGAAATGCTCCCACACCTTCAACTTGCTGGATGCCCGAGGGGTGATTTCCGTCACCGAGCGTACACGCTACATTGCCCGCGTGCGCACCTTAGCCAGGAAGGTTGCCCATCTTTATCTAAAGCAGCGAGAGGCGATGGGATTTCCGTTGCTGACCGAGGCAGCTCAGCCAGCGATCGCCCCATCTTAATCACGCCCTAATCAAGCAGCGATCGCCCTCCTATCAACAAGCTAGCCATGATTTAGCCCCCCATCAGTGGAGATCGGTAGAATAATCGGTAACGAACCGTTAAGACTGCCGAATCCAACGAGGAACACACGATGTCAGAGAGTTTGAGTCAACTACTAGAGCCGATCGCGGCTTGGTTTCGCAGCTTTGGCACCCCAGAGCCGATTGTGCATTGGGGACACCCCTTGATGATGGGCATTGTGGTGGTTGCTATGGGTAGCGCTGTGGGTCTCTCCGGCTGGCGGGGGCGATCGCTGGAGGATGGGGAAGAAAAAGTCAAAAGCCTGGATGGCCATGCCAAGATTGCTCCCTTGATGACGCTGTTTATCATCCTGGGCTACACCGGCGGCATTTTATCCCTGGTGATGCAGCAGCAGCCGATTCTCGAAAGCCCTCACTTTTGGACGGGATCAGTGGTGATTTTGCTCTTGGTGACCAATGGTGCGATCGCTGCCACGGGCTTTGGGAAGAATAAACCTGGGCTGCGATCGGCCCATGCCTATTTAGGCAGTGCTGCACTTTGCATCATGGTTCTGCACGCCGCGCTGGGGCTCAAGCTGGGGCTGTCCATCTAGACAGGATCTAGAGCTAGACGAGATTTCCTCTCGCTTCCCTAGTCAAGACCACCCGTCGCGCGCAGACCTGTTGGACAGCAGCGACGGGTGCATTGATTAGGGAACTATGCGAAACAGTGTTGTCTTATGTCTGGCCTATTTGGTCGGACTGCTTTTGAGTGGGATAGCTGGATCATGGCTGGGGGTGCCCAGGGGGGCGATCGCCATTCTCGTCCTAAGTTTGGCCGCGGTGGCGCTCTTACCCCGCTGGTGGCGAACGGGGCCCCGCGTACAAGTCTGGGCCTGTGCAGGACTTATTGCCCTACTGGGGTTTGGGTATTTTCATTGGCGGATACCGACGCCACAAACCGCCGATATTAGCCATTGGGTGACTGCCGACCATCCTCAACAGGCGGTGCAGGTTTGGGGAAGAATTGCCGATGAACCCCGTATGACCCGCAGCCAGTCCGTACGCTTTTGGCTGCAGGTGCTAGAAGCCCAGCGCAACGATGAACCCTCCCTGGAGCAAACGGGCAAACTCTATGTCACCGTACCGCTCCTACAGGGCACAGGCTTAACCCTGGGGCAAGAGGTGGCGATCGCGGGCAATCTATACCAACCGCAGTCAGCACAGATCCGGGGCGGCTTTGACTTCCAGGCCTACCTAGCCCGCCAAGGCAGCTTTGCTGGCCTCCGGGGACGTACCGTAGAGGTCTTACCCCAGCGTCGCCACTCCATTTCTGCCCTCCAGTTCGGATTCACCTATGGTCAACAAACCCTGCAGACCGTTCGGCAGCGGATGATTCGTGCCCAGGTCGAGCGACTGGGGCGGGGCGGCCTGTTAGTGAGCAGCATGGTGTTGGGACGGCGGGCGGTGGACTTGCCCTACGATCTCTACGAGCAGTTTGCTCAGGCCGGTATGGCCCACACCTTGGCAGCCTCTGGGTTTCATGTTTCCCTGCTGTTGGGCCTGGTGTTGACCTTAAGCCAAGGCTTTGCGCCCCGGCGACAACTGGCGATCGCTGCCACCATTCTCACCCTTTACGTGGGGTTAACCGGCTTCCATGCCTCGGTTTTACGCGCTAGTTTCATGGGTCTAGCGGCGCTATTGGGGATGGTGCATCAACGGCAGGTCAACTCTCTGCGATCGCTCCTGACCGCCGCCACCCTGCTGCTGCTGATCAACCCTATGTGGATCTGGGATCTCGGTTTTCAGCTCAGCTTTTTGGCCACCCTGGGCCTGGTGGTGACCGTGAAACCCATGACCAAACGGCTGGACTGGCTGCCTCCGAATCCTGCCAATGCGATCGCCATCCCCATTTCTGCCCTGATCTGGACGATCCCGGTGCAGCTTTATAGCTTCGGCGTCATGCCCCTGTACAGCATTGCAGCTAATATTCTGTTGACGCCTTTGGTGTGGGCAGCCAGCCTGGGCGGCATGATCACCGGAGCGATCGCCCTGGTCAGCCCTGCGGTAGGAGGCTATATCGTTGGGCTGCTGTCTTGGCCCGTTGAAGCTTTGATCCATAGCGTGGCAGCCTTCAACCGCCTGCCTGGACACAACTATGCCATCGGTCAAGTCAGCGTGTGGCAAGTCATAGGCATCTACAGCCTGTTTATCTTGGTATGGGCGATCGCGCCTTGGCGAAAATCCTGGTGGCTAGCTGGCCTAGTGGCGATCGCCCTGGTGATTGCTCCCGCTACCTATGCCCGAACCACGCAATTTCAGATCACCCTACTCCCTAGCCGCGAGCCCGTGGTGGTATGGCAGTATCGCGGGCAGACCGGTTTAATCAACAGCGGCAGTGACTCTGATGTGCAATACAGCCTGCTACCCTTTCTGCGACAACAGGGCGTCAATCATCTCGACTGGGCGATCGCTCTCCAACCGCCCTCATCGCAATCCGGGTGGTATCGGCTCCTGCAAGCCATGCCGGTTCGATCCTTCAGCCAAACCACGGATGCAGACTTACCATCCTTAATCACCCCTCTACTCAGCCAACAGAAAATCACCGCCCAGACCTTATCCAGCAATGCCCAATTAGGCGTCGCCGATCTCCACATCCAAGCCAACGGAGCGATCGCCACTCTCACCCTAGAAGGGCACACCTGGCTGCTGCTGAACGCCTCAGATAATCCCCAACTCTCAGCCGTCTCACTGCCCAGCCAAGTTGAGGTGCTGGCGTGGAGCGGCACCCTCTCCAGCCCAGAACTGCTAGAACAGATCCAACCGCAGGTAGCGATCGCTCCCGGCAACGCCTTAGAACCCCCGGTGGCGGATTGGTTTGAGCAAGGCGATCGCTCCTATGTTCTCAGCGGACGAGATGGGGCAATTCAGTGGACACCAACGGGCCTGCAAGCCGGGCGATCGCCCCAGGAGTGAAGATCTCAGGCGTAGCAGTGTCTATGCGGTACCTATAGTTACGACACGTTATGACAAACGGGCGATCGCTTAGAAGCGATCGCCCGTTGTTGTGTCATGTATTCAACTCCATCTGTGGCCCACAGACTGGTTGAGAGGCAGTGCCCTCACTACAGCAGCATAGAACCAGCGTTTAGACCTTAGCCAATTCTGGCTCAGAGCGCTTGCTATTGCGAATCCCTTCAATGGCTTCGGCATAGCTAGGAGCCTTAAACACAGCAGAACCCGCTACTACAGCATTGGCACCAGCTTCCAGCACCTGCCAGGTATTGTTGGCCTTCAAACCACCGTCTACTTCAATCCAAGGATCGAGACCGCGCTCATCGCACATTTGACGCAACTGACGGATTTTCGGCAACACACCGGGAATAAAGCTTTGTCCACCAAACCCAGGGTTCACGCTCATGATCAGCACCAAATCGCAGAGTTCTAGCACATAATCAATCAGCTCTAGCGGCGTACCAGGATTCAGAACCACCCCAGCTTGCTTGCCTAGTTCCTTGATTTGCCCAAGGGTACGGTGCAGGTGAGGAGAAGCGTTGTGTTCAGCATGGACGGAGATGATGTCTGCTCCAGCTTTGGCAAAATCTGCCACATACTTCTCAGGTTCAACGATCATCAAATGGACATCGAGCGGCTTTTGGGTCACCGGGCGAATCGCTTCTACAATCAGGGGACCAATAGTGATGTTGGGCACAAACCGACCGTCCATCACATCCACATGGATCCAATCGGCTCCAGCTTGATCAACCGCCTGAATTTCTTCGCCAAGGCGGCTAAAATCTGCTGATAGGATGGATGGAGCAATTACAGTTTGCTTAGCGGTTTGGGCGTGGCTCATAGGTCTCTCCTGCTTTCCGGTGTCTTGACCTTAGTGTAGCAAAGTGAGTCCCACGCCTTGAATAGGATTGATCCCCGAACCCTATCTTTCCCATGAGAATTCAGCAATTTGGCGGAGTATGACAGTCCATGGCTCAAGCACACATCGCCCAGCGAACCCTCTGGTTCCTCGGCGGCCTCGCTACATCCTTAATTGGTATTCCAGCGTTAGCCTTAATCACCTCCGTGGGAGAAGACGGCATTGATGCCCGGCGCTTGCATGATGATCCCTACAATATTACCGGCGCAAAAATCAGTATTGGGCAAGTTGAAATTGGGCGTCCTCCCATGTTTGGCCTAGACAAAACGGCTCCCGAAAATTTTGCCGTGCGGCTGAGTCAAGTCTTTTTTCAAGACGAGCCCGCCAGTGCCAATGACTATGTGGACGGCCATGCCTCCAACGTTGCCAGTGTCATGATCAGCACCGACAAGTCGCTGACAGGAGTAGCTCCAGGAGCCCGGCTCTATTCTGCTGCTGCTGGCTTTATGCCGGGGAATGGCCAACCGGTGGAATGCCTTGCCTCTCAAACCGTGGCACTACAAAATGGCAATGATGTCCGAGCCATTAACTTTAGCTTTGGCGAGTCCCTGCTGCGCGATCCGCGTCCAGATGCACGGCTCGACGGTAATGCGTTACTCACTCAATGTATTGATTGGTCTGCCAATATCCATAATGTGCTGTATGTGATTGCTGGCAACCAAGGTCGGGGTGGCATTCCCATTCCCACGGATAAT
The DNA here is from genome assembly GCA_036703605.1 of Candidatus Obscuribacterales bacterium. Classification (NCBI taxonomy): domain Bacteria; kingdom Bacillati; phylum Candidatus Melainabacteria; order Candidatus Obscuribacterales; species Candidatus Obscuribacterales bacterium. Next base: position 6,042 of record DATNRH010000868.1, read on the forward strand.
TTCAACGGCATGAACGTATCCAATTCTCGGCAGATTGATGGGGAATTTATCAAAGTCGATGTCTCCAACCTAGGCAGTGAACCCGAGGTGGTCATTGGACGACTGCCCGAGCTGGAGAGTAATGTGGGAGCCCGCCGCTCCATTACGCTAGTGGCACCGGGCACCGGCATTGAAATGTTTAACCCTGATGGCACCACGACTCGCAGCACCGGCACCAGCTTTGCCGCCCCCCACGTGACTGCCACCGTGGCGCTGATTCAAGAATTTGGCGATCGCCAACTGCGGAACCAAGCCCCCAATTGGAGCCTAGACTCTCGTCAGTCAGAAGTCAGCAAGGTGATTTTACTCAACTCTGCCGACAAGATTGAGGATGAGGGCGATGGACTACATCTAGGAATGCGGCGCACCATTATTGACCAGCGTAATCGCAACTGGCTAGAGTCTGATGCCTACACCAACCCAGCCATTCCCCTTGATGCGGAACTGGGAACAGGACATCTCAACGCATTTCGGGCCTATCAACAATTTAGCGGCGGACAATGGAAAGCATCTGATCCCATTGCGGCAATCGGGTGGGATTATGATCAGGTGGGGTTGACGAACGATGCGCCAGCGTATCGAGACTACGTCTTCAGTACGCCCCTAGCGGCCAACAGCTATCTATCGGTGACCCTCGCCTGGAATCGCCAGGTAACCCTCAGCGATCGCAATGGCAATGAGCTTTTTGATATAGACGAAACGTTTATCGACGGGGGACTCAATGACCTGGACTTGTACTTGATGCCTGCTGATGCAACAGATACAAGCGATCGCATTTGGTCATCCGTGAGCGCCGTAGACAGCACCGAGCATATTTTCTATCAGATTCCAGCCACGGGGCGTTACAAGCTTCGCGTTGTCTACCGCAATCAAGCCAACGAGCCCGTCCAACCCTATGCCCTTGCTTGGTGGGGTGTACCCTCTCGCTAAACCCACAGCCTGACGAAGCCCCGACAGTTCGATATCTCGAACCAAGATATTGAACCCAGCAGGCTCCATGAGTTTGTCCATCCTATTCTTTTTGAAAGACTGATCTTGCCATGGCATCTATTCCTCTTCGGCTTAACCTGGGCGACGGCTCCGTAGCCTTTAGCTTTTCCCCAGAAGCAGCCCGCGACCTGCACAAGGCCCTCAACGACCTGATCAACCAGCTTAAGGCGATCGCCCTAGAAGGCAGTAAACCGGGGCAAAAGCCTAAGCCACAGAAACCGATTGAATATCAGCATACCGGCGACGTCTTTCTAGAAATCTTCTGCAACCCCAACATTTGGCCCAGTCCCTTTGCGGCCAAAGTCCTGATCACCATTCGGGATGAGCGCATCCGTCTCAGCACAGAAGCAGAGCTGACGCGCATCCTCGAAGATCTGAATCAATATTTAGAGCAAGTCTAGCCAGCGATCGCCGTTAGAATGCACGTAGGCCTCAACGGGTCACCGTAGCCTGCCCCTTGAACGTTAAGCCATCCCATCGTTCCCAATCATTCTCAACCATTCCTATGAACTTAGACACCGCATCCCAAACCATTCAACAAGGATTTCGCGTCACCCTTGGCGCAACGGCTGCCCTTGTAGAAGCCCTACAGCATCCCCAACAGTACGGTGAAACCTTCTCTAGAATTCAGCGGGGCGATCTGAATCAGCTCACCGAAGAATGGGCTGTTAAAGGCGCGCAAACGGAACAAGAAGCCCGGCGCTTTGTGGAAACGGTGATGAGCCCTCCCTCTAGCAGCTCCTATGGATCGTCTGCCCCAGGCTCGACCGGCGATCGCGCCAACGAGCCCACCATTCCCCTAGATATTCAGACTGACCTCGCCGACCTCACCCAAGAGATCATCCAGATTCGTCAAGAGCTGGAGCAAACCGACGGCGATCGCCCCGCCAATACCTAAGTACGCGAGTCATGACACCATCTGCTCAGGGGCTGTGCGTCCTAACTTAACCCCTGAGAGGACAAAGGCGATCGGGTGACAATGCCCGATCGCCCTAGGTGCCATGAATGCAAGCAAGCCTGAAAACCTGATAGGTGGCTGAGATATGGGTTGGTTGTACTAGCTATACGGGTTGTACAGGCGGAGAATTTTAATCGTTATCCCACTCTTCGCGACCCAGCAAGTCGCCAATGCGATCGCGCAGCAAAAACCCACTGCGCTCTAGTTCGTCTTCAATCCAGGCCCACTCCCGAGCTGGAATATAGCGACAGAGCACGTAAATGGGCTGTTGGCGGCTGATGACGCCGGTATAGACTAATTGGCGAGCTTCGTCTTGAACAAAGTCTAGGGAATAGGCAATGGCTTGAATCATGATTCACCCTCTGCTGTTGTAAATAGCGGTAACTAGGAGGCCA
>DATNRH010000869.1 GCA_036703605.1 Candidatus Obscuribacterales bacterium
TCGTGGTGATTTTAGCGATCGCTCTCTTGCTGCCGCTCCTGCTCTCCGGATTCCTGTTCCAGTGAGGTACTCCGTCGGTGGGCGAGGGCTGCCTGGGCATTGCGGCGTACCATGGCGGGTTTAATGCGTCGCAGGGCGGAGGCTCGAAAGCGGCGATCGCAGTCTTCGTCGGTGCTAACTGCTAAGTCGGCTAAGATTGGCGCAATATTCCAAGGATAGGGCTGAAAGTCTGGTATGTCGGTTTCCTGGGCAAAACGCTGATTCCAAGGACAAACATCTTGGCAGATATCGCAGCCTGCGACCCAGCCCTGCATCTGGCTAGCGATCGCCTCGGGAAGCTGGTCATCGCGGTTCTCAATTGTGTGATAGGCGATGCAGCGATTGGCGTCTACCACAAAGGGTTGGGCGATCGCTCCGGTCGGGCAAGCGTCCATGCAACGGGTGCAGGTGCCGCAGTGGGGAATATGGGGGTGATCGGAGGTGAGGTCAAGGTTAGTCAGCACTTCGCCGAGGAACACCCAGGAACCGTAGTCGCGGGTGATCAAATTACCGTTTTTGGCCACCCAGCCAATGCCAGCCTGTTCTGCCCAAAACTTATCTGAGACAGGGCCCGTATCGACGTAGTAGCGAGTTTCGATACCCTCACCCTGCTGTTCAATCCAGGTAGCCAGCGCCTTCAGCCGTGATTGCAAGACGCGATGGTAGTCGCGCCCCCAACCATAGCGGGAGATTTTGCCGTGGCTAGGATCATCGCTATGGGCGTGGGGGGTGTAGTAGTTCAACGCCACACAGATAAGCGATCGCACCGTGGGCATTACCTGGTAAATATCTTGCCGTTTAGGGTTAGTCATCCAAGCCATGTCAGCCTGGTAGCCCTGGTTGAGCCACGCCTGCAGGCGCTGGGTAGCTCCGTCGCGATCGGCGGCTTCAACGCTAGCAATGCCGACCCGATGGAAACCGAGGGATTGAGCCTGCTGTTTAATGCTATCGCTTAAGCTTATCTGATTTGTATAGAGTTCTGAATCTGTCATGGTCTACATCGTGCGAATCTCGCCCTCTTCTGGATCCACCAACCGCTCCAGCTTTTGCTTGATCTGAGCATCGAAGACTTGCCATTTGAGCTGGGTATATTCAGAATTTTCGTTGTATCCAGTTAAAAATCCCATGGGAATCTCGAAGCCGCCAGCCATAGCGCGTCCGCCGCCAAAGAAGCGTCCCTGGTTATCTTGCCCAAAGGCCTCTTTGATGAACTCATCGGGATCTAGGGTTATCTTATTGGTGCGCAGCGATCCAATCACCACTTCTAGATCTTCGTCTTCGTCATAGACAATACCATAGACGACAGCCGTATGGACATTCTCTTCGGTAACTAAAAAGTCGGCGGCTTGGGGAATAGCATCCCGATAGTCATAGCGCAGATAGCCAATTCCAGAAATAGAGAAGTTATTTTCTAAGACCCGATTGCGCAAGGCTCGTTCAATCACATCCATAACTTGCTTTGATCGGGACGCTTGTAATACGGCATTTAACAGTTGGGAATCATGAAACCGACTGAGAAAGCCTGCCGCCAAAAAATCTTCTTCCTGAGCGTGCATCAGTCCATTGGTATCCGATCGCAGCCCATGGATGAGAGCCGTAGCACATTTCACATGCTCTCGATTACCTGTATCAAATTTAATCAGCCCGGCTTGGATATATTGAGTAAAAATAGTGGCGGTAGCGCGGGTATAAGAACGAATGTCAGCAAATTCTGGTTTGAGGTCATCCTGGACGCTGTGGTGATCCACAATAATTAGGGCAGGAATGTTAGCAGATTGCACCAACGATAGGAGTTGGGTGGTGCCGCCTTGGCTGTCGATCAGCACATAGCCTTGATAGGTGGATAGATCTCGCTCTCGGGCTTTCTGCGGTGTCCAACGTTGCACTGGCAGCCCTGTGAGTTTCACAAGAGCAATATTTTCCTGATGGCTGAGGGTGCCTGCGTAGACTAAGTCACAGCGGATTTCATACTGTTTGGCAATCAGTTGAAAGGCCCAAGCGCAGGACAGGGCATCGGGATCAGGAAAATCCTGGAGCAGCACCAAAACGCGATCGCCCCGATGATGGTCGAGCACCTGTTTTAGCTCCTGAATCTTGCGATCGCTTTCGTGGCAGGACGACGATGGCTTCTCTGCCGGATGGGAGGGAGATGGGGAGGGTTGAGGATGGCTCAGGGCATGGTCAGAATCAGTCACAGATCGAGTTGGCTCCGTTACAACAGGGATGAAGTGGGTTAAACAAGGAGTAGGAATGGTTGGAAAGACGCTAGGGTAGCCCCCAATTGATCTCATCGTCACTTTTCCAGCTTAAACGATCGTCTGTCTTGCTGTCGTCATCCTCGGGGAGGGCAAAAACCGTCTCTGTGGTGCCTTTTCCTTGACCAGCGATCGCCCCCTCCCACAGTGATTACCGTGGGAGGGGATGATCCGAGATGTTCTTGAGAAGCTTAGGACTTTGCAACCCTTGGTAGGAGGTTTCATAGCAAGTCCGGTTGAATCATGGGACATCCTGCCTTCGACCCTCCTGCCGTCCTTGTGTCCATGGGCCACAGGCATCGGGATACTGCTCCACCCTTGAACGAATCCTGTGTCTCACCAGATTTGGTATGAGTTTGCGGTTCATCCCCTGATTCAGCATCACCTTGTCCGTTTCACCGCGGCCGCTAGGGGCCAATCCTAGG
>DATNRH010000870.1 GCA_036703605.1 Candidatus Obscuribacterales bacterium
GGGCCTCCTACCTCATCAAGGCCCTCAATTTCGTAGACCTGGCTCTGGTTGAGGTAGTGGTAAGAGGAGGAAGGCTGGAGGGCTAAGGCGGTGCGGGCCTGGTCAGGGGCCCCAGCTAGTAGGAGGTAGAAGGCATGGTAGTTCCGCTCCCCCGCCGCCTGGGCCACCACTCGGCTCTTCTCCAGCAGGTAGTTCTCTATGTAGCCCCCTGACACCAAGCCCGCTCCATCAAAGTAAATCTTGATAAACTTGCCAAACCGGGACGAGTTGTTGTTCCGTATCGTCTTGGCATTGCCAAAGGCTACGTTTAGCTAAGAGAGAGGGGAGAGGGGACGGAGAGCGGCAGCCACCACTCGAGCCTGGCGTACATTCAAGAATGACATTGGAAGAGGCGATTTGGGTCTTGAGGGTTTGGACAGCCGGGGTATCGCCGCTGACAAAGGAGAGGTAGGCCAGCACAGTCTTGCACGACTCTGTCTTGCCCGCCCCGGACTCCCCGCTCACTGAGTGTAAGTGGTAAGGAGTGACGGCAGCTTAGGTTTACCTAGGATGGAGTGACTGAGGCGGTTGCGCACAAGCTGGTGGTACACCTGGTCACAGAGGCCGTACGCATGCGGCATATTCTCCTTCAACGCCTTTCCCTTGTATTCTAACATCTTGCTCGTGCCATAAAGGTTATCCACATTCTTCCACGGATTGACGGTGACAAGTATACCCCCCACATATGTCTGGTAGATCAGTAACAGAGGAAGCGACTCACGTAGATGTGGTCCGTTTTGAAACGTTCCCGTAAGGTATTCAAAAGCACTGCTTCTGTCAAATTATCAATAGTAACGAGGTCATCTACAATCTTGGAATCATAAATTCAGGTATACCTTGAGATCATCCTGCTGCAGGGGTTGAACATCCGCCAACTTGGCGACAATCTCCTTTACTTTACATTAAACGGATACCTCTCCGTTTTCAAGCTTCAATGATACTCCACTTTCTTCTTGTCGGATGACAGAGGCCGTTGTCCACGAGAGTTGGCCATGCTTGTACCAAGCCTGTTCCCCGGCTTGGAAGAATGTTGCAGCCATTCCCGACGTCCTCA
>DATNRH010000871.1 GCA_036703605.1 Candidatus Obscuribacterales bacterium
CTGCGCTACTGGCCCCTACACCAGCGTTAGCTGCACCCTTACCCTCATGGGCAATCGCACCCGCAAGAAAACAACCATGAGCACCCAAACCAGCAACTATGCCTGGGATGGCAGCTTCGAAGACGATCGCTTCAACTACAACATCGGTGGCATTCAATCCATCGCTACTAGCAGCGCCCAAAACGACAGCGGCCTCTTCGAACTCCGCATATCTGGCGACGAACGCTATCTTCCCTTCGAGGGCGCAGGCGTCATCAGCCAGTGGCGATTAGAGTTGCCCAGTGAATTCAGGCAGTTTGACTACAACACCATTACCGATGTCATCCTCCATATAAACTACACCGCACGAGAAGGTGGGGATGCATTGAAATCAGCAGCTACAGATCATGTGAGAGGCGTTGTTGATCAAACCATTGAAGGCGTATTCCTTATGCGCATGTTCAGCGCCAAGCATGAATTTCCTGGTGAGTGGCATCAATTCCTGCATCCAGAGCAAGAAGATACGCCCCATACGTTGGAACTGAATCTCAATCCAGAACGATTCCCCTTCCTGTTTCAAGGAAAGACAGTGACTATCAATAGAACCACACTCTACTTGAAACTCAAAGAAGCAGACACCGCCCCCGATGCGGTAATTTCAAGCGTCACCCTAACTCCACCGGATGCTCAATCTGGGAATGGTATCAGCTTTGATTCTGCAACCCCTGACCACCCCTTACCCTGGGCACAGGTTGACTCGGAGAGTGAGGTCACAAACTCCAGCACCTGGACACTAACAGCAGAGGACGTTACCCCTGATCAACTTGAAGACATCTTTGTCGTTTGTCAGTATTCCGTATCAAACTGATGGCATATCAAGCCTCTACCGCAACCATCGACAATTTAGACCAGGTCGCTCAGCTAATCGACGACTACGTGCGCCAAAACCTGAACATGCCCTCCTGGCCCTGCTCCCTCGCGACCTTCAAACGTGACTACGCCAGCGGCTGCTTTCGCATGACCGTCATCCACTGCGACCAGAAACTCGTGGGCTTTGCCGCCTGGCTACCTCACTACGACTTGCACCATTGTTCCCATGGCGCGGAATGCATCGATATGTACGTAGACCCCGCCTATCGCTGCCGGGGGTTGGGAGTTGCCCTGTTGTGTGCGATCGCTGCTGAAATCACCAACCTGGGCTGGACTTACATGCGGGGGCAGGCGCTCTCCGGAAAAGCTGCGCGCTTATATGAGCGGATAGCAGTCTGCTTTGGCACTCATGAATACAACGTCAGTGGCAAAGCACTCCGACAACTTGCAAGTTTAGCAGGTAAATCTCCACGAGCAATCCTTCAGGGGTTACCTACACGAGATATGAACTATCAGTCTTAAGCATTTATCCAGGTCTGGCGATTGCTTATGTTTTTTGCTAAATCCCATTGTTGCTCTTGGTGAAAGTAACCTCAAAACATAACAGCGGCTTATCAATACGGCACTGTCGGTATTTAAGCCCTATCGGGTGCTGATATTGGGCGACCGGGAATTTCATAGCCTGAAACTAGACGCTTGGCTTTAGTCTCGGTCTCTATGGTCAACAATGGATCAATGCCATGGAAGTATGGCGTGACTGGGTGCTCCAATGAATAGCACTTAAACCCCATAAACGCCTCTATTTTCATCGCGGGTTCTATGCTCTATCCTTGATGCAGCAAGCGCTCTAAGTGTGTTGTCACCCGTTAAGGATATGAGAAAAGTTTTGGCGTGGAATTGCGATCGCAATCCAGAGGTGCTATCTTAAAGTCGTAATAGTTCTAGTACAGACTATTTGAGCTAGAAGAATCAGTGGATAACTCCTCCTTCGCTTGCACTGCTTGCTGTCCTCTTAGCGATCGCTATTCTGATCTTCACAACTCACATGTCCCTCAAAGTAGAGACCCACCGAGGATCCCTAGGCATAGTCTCTGCCACCCAGGAGACCTCTACGCAGATCCTTACACGCTGACGTTTTTTAGGCTTTTGTACTAACTAAAACAATCTAACTACGAATTACATTACCCCGCCGACCCATGACTCTCCCCACCTTCTTCATCTCCCACGGCGCGCCGGATCTCCCCATCCGCACCGGGCCCACCCAAGACTTTTTGCGCCAGCTCCTGACTAGTCTGCCAGAACAGCCCACTGCTGT
>DATNRH010000872.1 GCA_036703605.1 Candidatus Obscuribacterales bacterium
GGTGGATGTAACGGTATCCCCAACCTTCTGGGACGCTAGAGCAACTACACCAGCTCATAAAAGGTGTCTTGGGCCTCTGCTTGTAAGGCTTCTAGATCTTCCTCCGAGAGGCGCTTCACATAATTCACCTTCACCTCTTCCAAGAAGATGCTCAGGAGTGATTCAATTTCTTTCACCGTGGCTTCTTGGGTAATGGCTTCTTGGCGGCTAGCTTTTCCAAGGCTTTCCAGCACTTTTTGGGTCAGGGCTGCTCCTTTCTCATCTTCCAGCATTCCCTTAAGAACGCCATAAAATTGGCTGGAGAACTGACTAACAAGAGTATTGATCAGCTGATCAGAACTGCGTTCAAAATTGGGCACATTGAGCAGACCTTGGTAAACCGGTGTTCCCTGCAAAGCAGAGTTCACACTATGGCACAAGAGCGCATCTAGATCGGGCTTCACCTGGGGCAAGACATGATCCAGCATCAAGGCAGAAATCCGCTGGGAGATCACCTCTATTTCATTGATACCGTTGAGGTTGATATAGCTTTGGGTGCTGCTACCCGATCGCAGCAGGAACTGACGAACATCTCCACCCTGAATCAGATTCTTGACCTGATCGATGGCGCGAATAATGACCACTTCCGTTAGCTCAATCGCGAAGTGGGTCACTAAGGCGCGGCGAATGCGGTTACTCACAAAGGCAAGATTAACGAGCTTGGCTTGCCCCAAACGCACGGTCACCGGGATAACCCGCAACCACCGCCAAAACGGGATAAAAAACAGCAAGTCATACCAGCGCCAAATGACGGCATCTAGCCAGTTGGTGCCGTTATAGCGACGGCTGAGGTAAATGGTGCGCAGCAAAAACTCTAGCCCCAGCACGCCAATAAACCAGCGATCGATCAACCAAAAATTGTCCGTAGGTCGTCCATCTTCACCAATCCCGCGAAAGTAATTGGTGGCAATTAACGGCGCAATATCCTCGCGGAAAAAGCGCATGGAGTCGGCCCACCCAGCTTCACTGAGGTAGGTGACCGTCCAAAATTCGTTAAACGCCTGCTTGGCTGAATCGTTGTCGGTGCGATCGCGCATCCGGTTTTTGATGCGTTCTAAGGTGCCCGATTTATTGGCGATCGCAAAGGGATTTTCGTCGATCATCTCATCACTGAGGATGCGCAGCTCCTCCAGCAGATCCCCAGCTCGGTCGGATGAAAGCCCTTGATTGGCGACCTGGGCCTCTAGCTCTGCCACGGCTTCTAGATAGGCGGCGGTGGCCCGGTGAGGTTCCATACCCTTAAACTGCTCACCATAGGTAGCCGTAAATTCTGGAAAATTTCGCAGGTAGAAATCACGGAAGGGGACATAGCTGAGATCAAAAACCAGGAGCCCCAAGTTGACTAAGGCGAGCATCGCCATGCCTCGCTCAAACCAGAAATTTTTATGTAAGCTACGCTTGCGAGCCGGTCGAGATAAAGCCATGGCAATGTAAATGGGACAATACAGCGAGGGTTCCGTAAAACTAACCCCCCTGCTCAGTGTAAAAGATTCCTCTCCCTCCTGAGACCTCCCTTCCGACAGAAACCTGGGTTACGATGATGAAAGTAATGTAACAAATCGTAATCTTTCGCCAAACCTATGCAATCTATCCTGACTCCGGTTTCTGGGCATGTCTGGCAGTGGCGTGATCAGTCTATTTACTACGTGAAAGCTGGGCAACGGCAGGGACAGCGCCCACCGCTGTTGCTCGTCCATGGGTTTGGAGCCTCCACCGACCACTGGCGGAAGAACGTGGCGGAACTGCAGCAAGATTTTGAGGTTTGGGCTATTGACCTGCTGGGATTTGGGCGATCGGCAAAACCGGAGATGCAGTACAGCGGCGATCTCTGGCGCGATCAGCTCTACGACTTCATCACCGAGGTGATTCAAGCCCCGGCGGTGGTGGCGGGCAATTCCTTGGGCGGCTATGCCTGTCTCTGCGTAGCGGCCCAGCGATCCGACGCCGTGCAGGGTCTGGTCTTGCTCAACAGCGCCGGGCCGTTTACCAGCAGCACACCGACGTCAGCCAAGCCCACCCTGGGCAGGGCCATTCGGCAAACAATTCAATCGGTCTTACTACAACCAGTGCCCAGCTACCTGCTGTTTCAATACAGCCGACGGCGATCGACGATTCGTAAAACCTTGGAGAAAGTCTATTTAGACAAAACAGCCGTCACCGATCAACTGGTGGAAGACATCTATCGTCCCTCCTGCGATCGCGGTGCAGCTCAGGTGTTTGCCTCCATCTTTAAGTCGCCCCAGGGCGAAAAAGTGGATGTGTTGCTCCAGCAGCTAGCCTGTCCGTTGCTAATGCTGTGGGGCGAGGGCGACCCTTGGATGAACACCCGAGAGCGCAGCGCCAAGTTTAAGCAATACTACCCCCATCTGACGGAGCACTATCTCCAGGCGGGCCACTGTCCCCATGATGAAGTGCCGGAGCAGGTGAATGCGCTGCTAAAGGACTGGGTGTTGGCGCTGGCAGTGTGATTCGTAGGGCGATCGCTTCCTCTGTTCCTACCCTAGTTCCTACCACAATGCAGGCTGGTGGTTCAGGGGCGATCGCTTTCCTATCGTTCGTTACCGTTCCGCGATCTGTTTGACTCAGTCCATGGCCTCAGGCTCGGGAGCGGATCTTAGGACTGCGGAGCAGTACCTGGCTTCCATTTAATATTGCAGCCGATGCTAGGACGTTGGTCGGCATCTACGGGCTGACCGGCCAACACCGCCTCGATCGCGGCCCGCAGACTATGCCCATCTACCGGCTGATCATTCCCCGGTCGGCTGTCATCAAGCTGCCCACGATAGACTAAGGCGCGATCGCCATCGAAGAGAAAAAAGTCAGGGGTGCAGGCGGCGGTGTAGGCCTTGGCAGTTGCTTGGGTTTCATCAAAACAAAGGGGAAACGCAAAGCCCACTTCACTCACCATGGCTTTGAGGCTCTCCGGCGCATCATCGGGATAGTTCACCGCGTCATTAGCGCTGATCGCCACAATCCCCAGCCCCTTGGGCAGGTAGTCATGACCGATCGCGGCTAGCTGCTGCTGCACATGCTTCACGAAGGGGCAGTGGCGACAGATGAACATCACTAATAAGCCGCTCTTGCCCGCAAACGTAGACAGCGAGACTGTTTCGCCCGTGACCACATCGGGGAGTTGAAAATCTGGGGCGAGGGTGCCCAGATCTAACATGGTGGAAGCTGTTCGAGCCATCATCCTCTCCTTGGGGTTATTCACAGGGGCGATCGCTCTTCCATGAACCTCGCCCCACTGTGTATTTTAACGGGATTTTAGCGGGACTTCGGGCCCAAACCCATCCTCCATCTGGCTGCCCATCAGATGCTCCAGTGTGGAAATTGCGATCGCTTCCTCAGCAATAACCGAACTGTTACCAATCTTTTGCCTGTTACCCTAGAATCAGCATCAGAATTGCAAATCCTGTGTACCGTGCATATCCAGTAAGGAGAACGTATCAATGGCTGCGACTGATTTCAGAGACTACTACGCCATCTTGGGAGTCAGTAAATCGGCGAGTCATGATGACGTGAAACAAGCGTTTCGCAAGCTGGCTCGCAAATTTCACCCTGATCTCAATCCAGGTGATCAGGTGGCTGAGGCGCGGTTCAAGGAAATCAACGAAGCCTACGAGATTCTGTCCGATCCGGATAAGCGCAAGAAATATGACCAGTTTGGTCAATATTGGAAGCAGGCCGATCAGGCTTGGCCAGGCGGCGGCAATCCAGTTGACTTTGGTGGTTTTGATTTCAGCCAGTACGGCAGCTTTGACGAATTTATCAACGAACTCCTGGGTCGGTTTGGCGGCGCAGCCCCCCGAGGCGGACAGCGCACCTACAGCCGTCCACCCGGAGGCCCAGGTTTTGGCGACTTTTCCGGATTTACTGATCCTTCATCGGTCAGTGGCGGTGATGTAGACGTAGCGCTAAGCCTCAGCTTGTCGGAGGCCTTTCACGGTGTCCAGAAACGTTTGAGAATAGGGCAGGACGAAATCCGAGTCAAGATTCCAGCCGGTGTCACCACGGGTAAGCGCATCCGGGTAAGGGGAAAGGGGTCGCCCAATCCCTACACTCAGCAAGCTGGAGACTTATATCTCAATGTGGAACTCCAGCCCCACGCCTTCTTCCAGTTTGAGGGCGAGAATCTTGTTTGTGAAGTACCGATCGCCCCGGATGAAGCAGCGTTAGGCGCGGCGGTGGATGTACCGACGCCGGATGGGATGGTCACCGTGAATATTCCCCCAGGCATTCGCTCGGGGCAGACCCTCCGCCTGCGAGGCAAGGGCTGGCCGAAGCCTAAGGGTGGCCGTACCGATCAACTGGTACGGGTGGCGATCGCTGTTCCCAAAACTCTCACGGACGTGGAGCGAGAATGCTACGAAAAATTGCGTGACCACCGAGGCAGCAATCCACGCCAAGGTCTCACGCAAGTAAGTCTATAATCAAGTCCCCTATCACGGAATGTTGAGGGGAGCTAGGTGTAGTTCTTTTCAAAGCCCCTCTCCCGTTCTGGGAGAGGGG
>DATNRH010000873.1 GCA_036703605.1 Candidatus Obscuribacterales bacterium
CCCCAAGGCGCAACATTTCGGGTAGTAGGTCGTATGCGGTCCCATCGACTACTACCCGAAATGTTGCGCCTTGGGGCACAGTGGGTTGAAGGAGGACACCTGTCACGGTAGGGGAAACATACCCCTCTGTGAGCCCAAGCAATGTGTTAGCTGTGGAGATACTATCGGCATCAAAGCGCAGGGACGTGTCGGCGGTGATCTTGATGGCACCTCCCTCAACAGTGACGGAATAGGTCAGTCCATCCACCGAAGCGGCCACAATAGCGGCCTCGATCTCATCTGCAATGGCATCTGCCAGAATGCCTGTCCCCGCTGTGAGAGTCACAGACACCGGAATGTTGTTGACATCGAAGGCCAGTACATCATTAGACGAAGCGGTCACTGTGAAGGGTTGTGTGTTGCTCCCCAGCACAGATACTCCCACGGTACCCACAGGAAGGCCCAGTTCCAGATGGGAGTCCGAGCCCCCTAGTTCCAGAGATTGGGCTGCTGTGAGGACTAGAGCCTCACCCGTAAGCAAAGGTTGCTTCGGGTACTCATACAACTTCACGCTATTTTCGAGTACGGGAGCGTGGTTGAGGATGGCATTAGTCTCGGCTCCCGTCTGGAACTGGATAATGGGCTCTTCGCGTACTGTAAGGAGGGGGTCAACGTAGAACTGGAACTCATTGACTTCATCTACCAGCTCCACCTCTTCAATCTGGATGTAGTAGACGCCGGGCTCTGAGGGGAAGACGTCCCCATTCTCCGCAATGGCCCTTTCATCCTCCCGTACCCACTCTAGTGCCGTTCCCCGAAAATCATCCACCTGCCCCAGCATGATGTAGGAGTAAAGGGAGCCGATGTAGTTGTCTGCGGACAGAGATTGGGGGGTAGCAGAGCTTCCTTGGAGCACGATACCCTTTTGGGGGCGCTCTTCAAAGCTGTACTTCTCCTTGATGTGATCGACAATATCCCGGTGTTGCGGATTGCTGTCGAAGCAAAAGCGGAGCGATTCCATGATCCGCTTCTTCACTGCTCTGGTTAGGTAATGGTACATCTAGTTCCAGCATCGTTATTACAGAGGATTACAGAGGATTAAAGTCGCTTCTAGCACTGGTACGTCACCCCATCTTCAATGGATCTTCTTGAATGCTTCCACTACATCTCGCCAATCGGAGAAGTTCTTAGA
>DATNRH010000874.1 GCA_036703605.1 Candidatus Obscuribacterales bacterium
CCTCCCCCCCCCTTCCCTACTCCTTGCTCATCCTCCGCCCCCTCTCCTCCTCCTCCTCTGCTCACCAGCCGCCAGGGTTGCTCTTTGGGAGACAGGCTATGCAGCAGCAGCACCCTACTGAACTTGAGTCCAACATTTTTACACACCTCATGGACGAGGTTCAGGTGCTTCCCTGCTGCCTAATGCCCACAGGATATCCCTCCTGTGGATCGCGATGAGGAGGAGGGACTTCCAAGTACCTTAGGGCAGACAACGCATGCAAAGGTCGAGCCCAATTCCAAAGCAGAGGCGCCTATCAACCGTTTGAGGGACCAGAGAGAGGTTGCTGGCAGAGCCTAGTTGTTGTCTTGCAGAACGATGCTTCGACCTCAAGAAGCTTCCCACCTGGTACACCCTGCAGCAAGCGGTAAAAGCTCTTCCGCTTGACACTGTCACGACCTATCTCGATGGCTGTATTGCCACACGGAATATCGAGGATGTTATCTTGGATTGTGTCCACCAGACCGATGCCGCAGCCCACGCCGGCCACATCAGCTCGGGTTGAGTATAGGGCCAGACCCAGGCTCACTCAAGGTCCTCAATCTCACGGTAGTGCTGAAGTTTAAGAACTGTGCCCGTGGACTGCGTGACAGCAAGCACACGCCGCGGGACCGACTGCCCCCCAATGCTGAGCCACAGGTTGGCCTGTGCTTCGAACATTATCACCTATGGCAAAGGTCGTAACAGGATTGGGATCGGGCGGAAAACGCACAATGTCATTGCTGGAGCAGCGAGGGGAATCACCGTCAAGCGTTGGGTAGGCCTGTGTGCTGGGCTGAAGGTGCTTACCCCCTCGATGTTGGTCCGGAGATCACTGCCGGTGCAGACCTATCCATATCGCTTTTCCGAGAACCATGCTGGTGAACTCCCCCCCTACCTGTGGGCTCCGCCGCAGAAGTTTCATAGCTCCAAACGTCTCAATTTTTTTCCCTAAATGGCTTGCACACTTGCTTTGGTCTTGTGTGCATGGTGACATACCCAGGTGATCACCCATCTGCTTTCTTATCGTGTGCGTGTACCATCGGGCATCTCGGGGGGTGCGTCTAGGGGCACCTTATTCCAGGGGGCACAGCCTGGGGCACCGCCAGCTGTGCCCTACTCTCGCAATCTATACCCTGACGCACGCCACGGTAGACCCCAAGGCATCACCAGGTACATCACCAGGGATAGATGCGCTCCTTATAAGGCAATTTATGTGCACCCCGGTATCCTTTTGGCAGTTCCCTCGATGCGACACGTCATGGCTTTGAGAGCGAGGAGCCGAATCAGTCTGACTCACCGGAAATTTCTCAGGAACCCGAAACATGTTTAATACTGGTAAGGTAGCACATCACCATTAGCCTTTCTTGTCAGGGATTCCTTCAAAAATCCGTACCAGAAGGCTTCCACCGATACCTCTCTGAGCTTGGACGAATCTTCCACCTTAAGCAACTCAACTATCTTTAAGCGGGAGGTCAGATCTGTGTTTGGATGGACAGGTAGCTCGGCGGTCCTAACGGTAGATGCCGATGGAAACGACGACGACCTGGAAGAATCCGATCACAATGCCGTTGTCAAGGTAAGAGTAGCATCTTAGATCTTTTTATCAGAGTGGGAAGGCATAGGCGCACGAGCACTGCTCACAGTTAGACGTACGATCTGCAAGAGAA
>DATNRH010000875.1 GCA_036703605.1 Candidatus Obscuribacterales bacterium
TCGGCACTTCTGGCCTTGTACATCAACAGACGGTTAAAGCGGTCTGCATTGAAGATAAAGCTGAATGGGACGCTTGCTGCCGTTTCCACCGCGGCTAAATAATCAAAGGCCGGCCCAGTCTTGGACACAAAGGTCTCCCTGGATCGTGAATAGCCAAATGCCCGGGGAGGTAGCTGACCCAGCAATGATTCCGGCAACTTCAGCTGTTCTGCCGTCACGGTGTTGAGCAACGCCTGCAAGGCAGTCATCTGTGCCTCAGTAGACAGCATTTCTGTCACTACTTCATTGCCACCCCGTAGCGCATAGCTATAGTTCAACCCTCCGATCAGCTTGGAGGTGGCGTCCACCTGGTATCGGTGAAGCAGGTACATCGGCACCAGCGCTTCTTCGATGCTGCTCATCGGCATCCCTTCCTTAATGGCTTTTTCCGAAAATTGGTCAAGGACCGTTCTTCTGATCTTCATCAGCCGGTCCAACTCCATAGCTGCATTGGTGCCATTATCCCACAAATGCGCCTCCGAATGGAGCCCACTCGCTGGACGGGCATCCTGATCCGTGATGTATCTTAACCCGCCATCAAAGGCTCTATCGAGCATGGCATCCAGCTTCTCCTGGTTTTCGCCTTCCGGGAAATCGGTATATCCATACGAGATGGTCACTTTGTCCCATGCACCAATTTTATCGTCATAGGCTTCTGACAGGTCAATGTTGCCTTGTGCGTCCAGCTTGATGTACGGATGTGGGTAGTCCATTACTGAGGCTCGGTCGTTGACGCTTGCAGCAAAATTGTGTGCCAGACCTAACGTATGGCCTACCTCATGCGCTGAAAGTTGCCTTAACCGGGCCAGTGCCATCTCCGTCATCGCATTGGGCTGCTCATCGCCGTTCTCATAAGGCTGTAGAAGGCCTGTGGCGATCAGAAAGTCCTGACGTACACGCAGGGAGCCCAGGCTCACATGTCCTTTGATCATCTCACCTGTGCGTGGGTCGGTGATACCGCTCCCATAGCTCCAGCCTCGTGTCGACCGATGTACCCCTTGGATCACATTGTAGCGAACATCCAACGGGTGTGCGCCTTCCGGCATGACTTTGACCTGAAAGGCATTGGTGTATCCCGCCGCCTCAAACGCCTGGTTCCACCAACTGGCGCCTTCAATCAACGCCGAGCGAATAGGCTCAGGTGCACCACGATCCACATAATAAATGATGGGCTCTACCGGCTCACTCATTGCCGCACTGGGGTCCTTTTTCTGTAGACGATGGCGTACGATGAATCGCTTCACCAATGGATCTTCGATAGGTGTGG
>DATNRH010000876.1 GCA_036703605.1 Candidatus Obscuribacterales bacterium
TAAAAAATGTCTCAATTCTTTAAACTGCTTTCCGTAACAACAGCAAAATCACCGGAAAGCGCCTCGGTCCGGTTGGCTACCGGTAGTCGGTCGAGCTTCGCATTGTGGGACGCGCTTTCTCGCGCAACGCGGATTACAACCGATTAAATAATGCCAAAATTAAGGGGGTTGGGGCCTAATGAGGATGTTAGTGGGGATTTGGCCTAATGGGCGGTGGGAGCGGGGATTGGGCAAAATAGTGGGGAGCTCGTTAGTGGGGTTCGGGCCCAAGGAGAAGATTAGTGGGGCTGCGCCTTAATGAGATGGACAGTGGGAAGATTAGTGGGGACTGCAGCGTAATGAGACGGACAGTGGGGATGCCGTCAAATAAGAGGGGCAAGGCGTTAGTTGCAGGAGGTCTTTATTTGCAAATATGGGTTCAGAGAGAACTCGTCTGTGTTGTTGGTGGGATACATTAGCCTCAGGGCATGAACTTGGTAGGTGGAATCAGTGCTGAGAGGGATGAGGGTGTATTGTCGGTCGAGGCGAAAGAGTTCTAGATAAGGATGAAGGCGGGAGTGACGGAGTGCATGTTGGTAGGGGAGCACTTTAGCCCACAACATCGTTCGGTCGGAGGTCTGCACTTGCACGCAAGCTTCGAGCCGGACATACCAGACCAGGCCTGTTTGGCGGTGGTGAAATTCTAGGGTGTCGTGTGGGCGGACATAGAACGTGGTGCCGGTTGGTCTAGGCAAGCGGAGGCAAGAAACGCCGGCCACTGAAGGATGAGAGTGAGAGCACTTACGAACGTAAGAACGGAAGGTAAGCTCGTCACCGGGCTCCGGGCCTTGGAGGCCATAGAGGTGGCGCCAGGAGCGCTGCACAATGTGGCGATAGGCGGAGGCAGTGACATTGGCGATAGGCTGCAAGGAACCAAAGGCTTGAAGGTTAGGGTGTGTTGAGGAGAGAGGCGCGGCAGCACGGTGGTGGTGGTTTGGGGAGAGGGGGGGGGGGGTGTAACCTTTGGCAGGTTCGGCTTCACCATTTTCAACCACTGCCCCAATGTCTAGCTCGTCAGACGCATCCTCAGGTGTGTCCACAGCTTCCTCATCGCTGCTGTCGCCGTCACCACCCCTGACACCAGTGCTCTCTTCGTTTGCGGCTGCCATGAGGTCGGAGAGGTAGTCGCTCTCCAATGGGACTGACGGATCATTGGTGCTAGCGGG
>DATNRH010000877.1 GCA_036703605.1 Candidatus Obscuribacterales bacterium
TCCGCATGCGTGGCGCCGATACTTTAAGTGATCTGAGCGCTCAGACCTTTGAACTTGTAGCTGACGTCGAGAGCACCACGGACATGCGCTACTTTCAATTTCAGGTGAGTCTGGACAATCAAAGCGGCACTCAACCTTTAAGCCTTACGGGTTTGAACTTCCTCTTTGAGCTTGGTCCCATCTACGACTACGAATATGTGGGGGAGTGCTCCCAGGTTTTGCCGCCCGGCAAGTGGACTTCCCTTGGCTGGTTGTGGTTCTTGCTTATGGGGCTACCCATTCTCGTGCTGCAAGGCCTTAGGGTAAGGCTTTCTGCTTAGAAAATCCAAAGGGCAAGCCCAAGAAGACCAGAAACTCAGATTGCAGCTGAGATGAGGACGCACCAGAATCACCACTGAGTGACTTCCAGTTGAATCCAACACCCGTCTCAAGGGCCAAGCCTTCACTCCATCGCCATTGTACGCTCCACTCCGTACCGAGGTGCAACTGAGACTGAGATCCACCCACAGCATAGCCACCGAAGAGTTTGCCATGGAGGGTATTCCAGAGCTCCACTCTGTGCCCCAGGGTGATGCCCACAAGGGATACGGGGACCGCGTGAAGGCGCTGAGCTTCCGCCCGCTCTATTGTCGCGGCGGAGACATAATCCAAGCTGCCCTCCCAGGATCCATAGTGGAAAAGTAGAGCTGTTGTGAGCTCGCTCCAGGTCAAACTATCGCCAAGGTCTTTTTCCGTCCACTGATAGGATCTGCTTTCAAGAGCAAAGCCTGCGGCAAACTTGGAATTGAAATGATAGAGTCCCCGGGCTTGCAGGGCCAAAGGTTGTGATCCATTCAGGTTCGCTCTGGTTCCATCTGCGCCATCGGCCTCTAGACTCACTTGAGGAGAGGTGGCCCGCAAATGGCCCGTCACCTGAAAGTAAGTTTTCGGCGGCGGCGGCGGACCTACGAGGGGTTTCTCCACCTCAAGAGTTCCCGTCTCCGGTACGGCCTTCGCTGTAACTTTAGGCGCTGGGGGTTTGGCTACGGGCTTTGGTTTTTCAACCATCACCGAAGGTGTGATTTGAATTGCTTCCGATTTCCGAAGGCTTCGGATGTGATCAAGATCTAATTTTTCAGGTTCACTAAAGCGTCCCAGTGCTCCGGCATTGGATCCTCCAGCGACACGCCAGTA
>DATNRH010000878.1 GCA_036703605.1 Candidatus Obscuribacterales bacterium
GCAGTTGGCTGGGGAGCACTGGGAGCTTTACCCGCCGCCGCTTCTATATCTGCGGCAATAATGCGACCGTGGGGCCCGCTACCCTGGAGGGCGTTGAGGTCAACCTTGAACTCCTTGGCAAGCTTGCGGGCCCGGGGAGAAACCACCAGGCGGCCAGACTTGACAGCTCCATTTTGGGACGTTGTGGGAGCGGCGATCGCTGGGGCTGCTGCAGGAGCAGGGGCTGGAGACGCTGCCGATGCTGCTGTTCCTGCCTGGATGGCGCTGGCCTGCTGCTGGGCTAATTCAATCTCTGCTTCAGTTTCTGCCACTAAGGCAATGGGAGCCCCCACGGGCGCAACTTCATCAGCCGGGACAATGATGCTGGCCAGATACCCTTCATAGAAGGTCTCTACATCCATGTCGGCCTTATCGGATTCCACAACAACGACGGTTTCACCCTTCTCTACCTTGTCTCCCGGTGATTTGACCCAAGACACAATTTTGCCTTCGGTCATCGTGGAGCTGAGAGCGGGCATGAATACTTCATGAATCATGGGGTAGCGTCTGACTCGATCAACAACAGCACTGCGAAGTTCTCGCAAACCAGCAGGGTAGCACCCATGAACGCAGCAGAGGGGTTCTCAGACGCCCTCGCCAATTCACGGTCGCGATCCTAGATTGTAGCTTGAAACCGCTTCATTACAGAATATGAGTGGGGACTGAATACCGATTCATCGTTCCTTCGTTCTAGCTCTGGAGTGATGAACCACGCCCCCAGGCAGGTCGCCCAGCACTACTTGTGAGGGCGATCGCTCGTCCTTAGGCATGGAGTCGCGATCGCCCTCTCGTGATTGGGTGGATTTTAAAGATCGCCGCGGATGTCTTCCACGACCCCATCCCGCATCAGGATCTCCACCTGCATCTTACGGATGAGGTTGTCGCCCTTCTCAATACGGAAGAAACTTTCAATTTGTCCTTGACCAACTTCTTGATCCATTTCTAGGAGCTGCACCTGTTGAAGCTGCTGTAGGGTTTGGTTTTTCTTCTCCAGCAACTGGCTTTTCTTTTGGTTGACTTGAGTTTGAATACTGCCGATTTGTTGGCTCATGGCGGGATCATCGGATTGCCCACTTTGTTTCTGAACCTCCGTCACCATCCGCTGTCCTTGGGCCTCAAGCTGCTGAAGCTGACCATCGAGTTGGTTGATTTGGGTTTGCAACTGTTGTTGAACTTCTTCTTTCCAACGGGGGGTCACAACAACTTTGATGTTGATCAGCCGTTTCAGTAATAGGTGTGATTGTGAAGCTTCCATGGGCAACTGCTTAGAAATCTTGGGAGTAACTTGAGTTTAAGACGGATGCACCGACCCTAGCACGGGTGCTCACCAATAGCGGTAGCTGCGTGCTGAATGACAGCCCTGCAATGTCCGTCATCAGCCTGCATCCCGCTGGCGGGAGCAGAATTGAAAGGGAACATCATGACATTGATCGCAGCCTGACGTGCGATTTAGCCTTCATCTCAGGGACGATAGCTTTAGGATCATCTGTTGGGCGATCGCATCATGCCTAGCGATGGATGAAAATTGGTCAAACATCCCGTTGATCATACCGCGATCGCGTCCCTAAAACGGCCGACAATTGCTGCCTGGAGGATTTCGACGCAATCTTATGGGATTCGGTTGCCTGGGTCTTGAACCAACTGCCTAACTCTCGAACATATTGTCAATTAACGACTGATAGCGATCGTAGACGACAGGACGACGAATCTTCAGCGTTTGAGTCATCATGCCGTTATCCATAGAAAACGGTTCCAGAATCAGCCGGAAGGGACCAATGCGATCGTTGGCTTGGTAGTTGGGCCGATCTTGCACATGATGAGTTAACTCTTGGCGATACAGGCTTTGAATCATCCCATCCTCCATAGACAGGGGCGATCGCCCTGGTTGGGGGTCAGGTTTGTCTAGACTGACGCCCTCTGGCACCTGCAGCGTTTTGCCCTGCTGATTAGCCCACACTTCTAAGGCATTTAAGTTGGGCACAATCAGAGCCCCCAGGGAGCGCTGATCTTGGCCCACCAGCATAATCTGGTCAATATAAGGACTGCGCACACAGGCATCCTCAATGGGCTGGGGTTCTACGTTCTCGCCATTGGTAAGGACGATGGTGTCCTTAGCACGCCCGGTTAACACCAGATGTCCAGCGGCGGTGAGATGCCCCAAATCGCCGGTATCAAACCAGCCGTCGGCGTCGATGGCCTTGGCCGTTGCCTCGGGATTTTGATAATAGCCCGTCATAACCTGAGGGCCACGGGCTAGCACTAGGCCGCGATCGCCCACCGGCAGAGGTCGTCGGGTTTCGGGATGGACGATGCGAATTTCAGTGCCCGGAACCGGCTGCCCGGCAGATCCTCGCAGATTGTTCCAAGGGCGACGTGCCGTGAGCACTGGCGCAGTTTCGGTAAGCCCATAGCCCACAAGCACTTCCACACCAATCACTTCAAAGAAAGTATCCAAATGCTTTGCCAAAGAACCGCCGCCGCTAATCACCTGCTTAATATTGCCGCCGGTTGCGCCGCGAATTTTGCTGTAGACCAAGCGATGGCCTAGACGATGTAGAGGCCAGCGAGCGATCGCTTCTAATCCTGCCAGCATCCGTTCAAGGGCTGAGGGCTGCAGGTTCTCCAGATTCAAACCGCTGTAGGTGCGCTTAGCCGTGATGTAGCGATGGCTATTGGTGAGGAAGGTATTCACCAGCTTTTGACGAGAAGCAGGCTGTTCGCGCAACTGCCGCTGGATGCCTTCATAAATGGACTCCCAGAGCCGGGGCACACCCACCATAAAATGGGGCTGAAAGGTTTTCAGATCTTCTTTCACATGGCGCAGGCTGGTATAAACCTGGGTGCAGCCCTGGGAAAGCAGAAAATATTCACAGGAGCGCTCATAGGCGTGCCAGGTGGGCAGAATGCTGAGAACGCGATCGCCCGCCTTAGGCTGCACCACAACACCGAGGGTGTTGACCTGGTGCAGCAGGTTGGCATGGGTGAGCATGACGCCCTTGGGATGGCCGGTGGTGCC
>DATNRH010000879.1 GCA_036703605.1 Candidatus Obscuribacterales bacterium
TTCAAAGAATTTAATAGACCAGATGTAAAGTTTAAACCCATCTACACCATCCCTCAAGTTAAGCAGATGTTCTTAGAGAGCCGTGACCCTAGCGAATATAGTGCTGCTATGTCCATCGTGGGCGATTGGGACCATTGGCTAATGCTGCGTAACCACCCCAACCTTAAAGGGCATGTGGATAAGTGGTTAGAGGAAATGGCTGTAAAGCTGCGCAGTGAGGCCATTAAGCAAATGGTGGCCCACTCTAAGGCCCAAGGAGGCACTGCCGCTGCCAAGTGGCTTGCTGACAAGGGGTATGCAGATGTGCTAGGTAAGAGGGGTGCTGGGCGTCCTAAGAAGGAAGAAGAAGAGAAGGACCACAGCCATGTCGAAGAGAAACTAGCCACTGTATTGTCCATTGTGAACGGAGTTAAATAATGCCATTTATGTCCGGCGGGAAACGTGATTACAAGAAGCAGTATGAAAAGTATGATGGCAAACCCTCTGTAGTTAAGGATAGGGCAAAGCGTAACAAAGCCCGCGCCCAGATGGAAAAAGAGGGTAAGGTTAGTAAGGGAGATGGTAAGGATGTTGACCACAAAAAGCCACTTAAACGGGGTGGTTCTACTAGCCGCAGCAATTTGCGTGTTCAAGATAGGGCTGTTAACCGTAGTGTTGCAAAAACTAAGGGTAATAAAATGAAGGGTAATGGATGAGTAATCCTAATTTAGTTCGGGACAATAACGGTGGCGCTGTACAAGCCCTCCTTCCCGACACCACTGTTAGTGGTGCCTCTAGTGGCTCTAGTAGTCGCCTAGCCCTTCCTACCTCTACTAGCTTGGTACGGCTGGCCTCTAGTGTGGATGTATATGTAGAGTTGGGTGGGGCTGGTGTTAATGCCACCTCCTCCTCTATGCTATTCCCTGCGGGTGCAGAAGTGTTCTCTGTATTCCCTGCCTCCATTACGCACGTTGCCTTCCTATTAGTAGGGGCAACCCCCGGTGTCTTCTCTGCCACTAAGATGGTGTAATTAGGGCTTATTAATATGTTCAAATCTATTCGTATTTGGTGTCAATCTAAATATCTTTCTTTCAAACTTAAAACTGGTATTGCTAAAAGGGGTCGTCAATGAAGTTGCTTATTACGCTGCGTACTTTCTGGGAAGAGGTTAAGCTGCGCTGCCGCGTGCTGTGGGCTGCTGCTTCGTCCCCTTGGGGTGGTGAGATTACCCCTGTGGGGCGGCTGTATGCCACCCGCATTCGCAATGGCAAGGAAGAGGAGTTGGGCCTCATCTCTACAAAAGTAGTCACTACGGCTGGTGTTAACTACTTGGTTGATGGCCTGCAAAGTAGTG
Source organism: Candidatus Obscuribacterales bacterium (assembly GCA_036703605.1). NCBI lineage: Bacteria > Bacillati > Candidatus Melainabacteria > Candidatus Obscuribacterales > Candidatus Obscuribacterales bacterium. The sequence goes on from DATNRH010000879.1 coordinate 1,334, forward strand.
CCACTGACGTTAGCTTGTTCCGCTTCCACGCTAGTGGTACGGATGCCACGGCAGAGAGTAGCGCACAAACTGCCCTCATCACCGAGGTTGCTACGCGCACCAGTGGTACGCAAGCCGAGGGGGCCTCTCCTAACATCTATCGCACCGTGGGCACCATTGCCTATAGCGGCACCTTCGCCATTGTTGAGCATGGCATCTTCAGTGCTGCTTCGGCAGGAACCCTGCTTGATAGGAGCACGTTCGCTCCAATTAACGTCATTAGCGGAGATTCTATCCAATTTACTTATGAACTTACCGTTCCGGCAGGGAGTTAATTATGGCACTATCTGATATTCAACTGACCACGCTGCGTGCTGCTTGCTTTGCAACCCCCGCCGCTGCTGCGTTCTTCGTTAACCCCGGCAACGCTGCTGGGTTGCGCACCTACCTGAACACGGCATCTAGTTTTGTCGTGTGGCGCACTGCTGTGCTGCAAGATGAAATTATGCAGAACGGCTTCGACTGGGTGCGAGTGGACAACCTGAGCGTGGGCAAGGCCCGCATCTGGGACTGGTTGTTCGATAACGAAGGTCGCTCTATCAACCCGTCGAAGGCTAACGTCCGCGCTGGCATTCAAGAGTGCTGGAAGGGGACGGCTGCTGATTTGCTGGTGCAAGCCGCTGTGCTTGACCATTGCAAGCGTAACGCTACGAATGCCGAAAGACTGCTGGGCAGTGGAATTGGTGATGCTGCAAACCCCGGCCTTCTTTCGTTTGAGGGGGACTTGAGCGACGTTGACGCTGCCCGCCTCATCTACCGTGACAACGGCACCGTCTGGACGGAAATCTAAACATGGCTAAAACTCAAACCCGCACCGCCCTAGTATCTAGCGTAGCAAACACTGCTGGCAGCACCACCCGTGGTCGCCTTGATTGTTCTGCTGTGGATGGTGGCATTGTCACTTTCCGCATCACCAACGGGGGCACTGGGCCTACGCTGCAATGTGAGGCTCGCGTATTAGTAGCGCACAAAGACACCGCTATGCCCGCCGCT
>DATNRH010000880.1 GCA_036703605.1 Candidatus Obscuribacterales bacterium
GCACTCCTCCATTGTCGATATTGAAGCGAGGCAGGGCAGCGATCGCATCTACAACAGCCAAATCACGATTGGAGCGCAGTTGCCCAAAGACCGTAAATCCACCATTTTGAGCATCCAAATTGGCCGAATTGTCGTCAAGGTTAAAAAACCACTGGCTGGTGGCGCTATTGGGATTGCCATCGACCTTAGCCATGGCGATCGTGCCCCGGAGGTTGGAGCGATCGCTGCTGAACTCATTGACAACCGGCGGATTGGTGGGAATAGTGGCAATTGGAACGGTAGACGGTGCAGAAAAGTCATCCACCGTAAAGCCACCCCCCTGCACAATGAAGCCAGGCAACGATCGATGGATAATCGAATTGACATAGGCCCCATCGTTCACATAAGTCTGAAAGTTTTGCACTGTTTGCACAGCTCCGCCCCCGGCTTGGTCAAACAAGACCACCTCCGCCACACCACCCCCTAGGGATGTGTCATACAACACAAAGCGAGCTACCAATCCCGTTGTCAGCGGATCATCGAAATTATTGCCGAGATTAATCAAGCGGTCGGGGGCATTTTTGTCCGCATTAATATCCCTTAACGGAGTTACCGTAATCGCCACAGGCATACCTCTCGCAACTGTTGCACAACACCATGCTCATGGATAATTTAACCTAGTTCTGCCACAATCGATCGCAACGACTCCAGGATTCTACTGATATGCCAGCCACACCTAGTCCCCGTACTATTCTCGAAACCCTGCTGCCCCATCTGCGGGTGGCCGCCCGCTATGCCCATCAGATTCAAACCAGCATCGTGGCTCTTCCTGACAAGGGCGATGCCAGCAATGCCTTTGCCGCAGCCCTCACGGCGGCAGATCTATCGGTGCAAACAGCGGTGGAGGTGGCGCTCTTGGGTACCTTTCCCCATCTGCATTTCTATGGCGAAGAGTATGAAAAATCCTTCAATACCGGCTATGTGCGATCGCAAGACCTCAGCCCGCCGGGCAATTATTTGGTGACCCTCGACCCCATTGATGGAACGCGTTTCTACGTGGATGGCCATGACAACTACCAGATCCTGCTGGGCGTCTTGGGCTGGGACGAGTTTGAGGCAGTATTGGCGATTACTCCCGCTCAGAACCGTTATGCCTATGCGCTGCGGGGGGAGGGGCTGGTTCAGGGAGCCCTGCACGAGGATCTCGATGCCTGCACCCCGGTGCAGATCGAACAACCGCAAGCCGCTATTCTCCTGGGCTCGGCCATGACCAAGGTCAAGCCCTATTTGCCCAATACCTATGAGGCGATCGCTGTGGAAACTGATTATGACCAAGTGCGGAGGATTCCCAATGTTAACGGCGTTTTGACAGGGGAGTTAGCCGGAGCCGTGCTGCGGGGCGGTAAGTTCATTGACGGTGCAGCGATCGCCTTCTTAGCCACCGAGATGGGCTATGTGGTCACCACCCACCAGGGTGAACCGCTGCCCCCGCTCCACACCTGTTCTGACTACGCTCGACCAGGGCTGATCATTGCCGCCTCTGCCAAGGTTCACCAGGATCTGCTCCACGCCGTCCAAGCCGCGATCGCCCGCGACGCCACCGAGTCCTCTGAGGCGTAAGTAACCCGCTTATTGGCTGAGGCAGGAAACCTTGGGTGTCCTAGACTTCCTTTTCGTTCTTCTGTCTTCGTTCCTCTGCCCTGCAGTACTAAGATCTACGGTTGGTGAAAAAGACACCCGTAACGACCAACAGTCCCCCCAGGGCCAAGGATGGCGTAAACGGCTCCTGCAGAATCACAAGACCGGCAATCACCGCCACCACCGGCACGAGCGTTATAAACACCGATGCCCGGGCCGGGCCAATGGCCTGCAGACCCTCGTAGTACCAATAAAATCCAACCACGGTACCGAGGGCTGCCAGGTACAAAATGCCTAGCCAAGCAGCGGGAGCCACATCACCCCAGTCGGTGAGCAAGCCATCTTGAATTGCCGGAATGATAAACAGCGGTGTGCCGATCAGACAAGCATAGGTGGTAGCCGTCAGGGGTGATAGATCCGCCATCACCCACTTGCCCACCAGGGTATAGATCACCCAGCAGATCACACAGCCCACTAAAAAGAGATCGCCTAGGGTAATGCCCTGAGACAACAATGCCCAAGGCTGTCCGTTACTAATCACCAGCGTGGCTCCCAGCAACGCCGCCGCAATGCCCACCAGCCGGGATGGGGTCAGGCGATCGCCAAAGACTAGCGCGGCACCTAGAGCAATCACACTGGGATTGGTGGTAATAATCAACGAGGCGCGGCTAGCGGGCACGGTTTGCAGTCCCAAAAAGAAAAAGATGTTGTAGGCAAAAATACCGCTCAACCCCAGCAGCGTCAGGGGTAAAATATGTCGCCGTTGTAGGGGCGGCAGTCCACCTTCGCGGTAGAGCGTCCAAGCCACAAGGATCACCGTAGCCACACCGTAGCGATAGAAGGCTGCGCAGATCGGCCCCATACTTTGTACGGCAATACGTCCAGCAATGAAGGTGCCACCCCAGATCAGGGTCATGCCCGTTAATTTGAGATAGATCCAGAGGAGCGATCGCCCCTGGGGAGGAGAACTAGAGAGGTTGGGCAGGGTCATGAATGCCTTGGACAAAGGTGAACAGTCTACACAGAGTCGTGACGATAGAATAGCGATCGCCCGCGTTGTCTACATCCTCCACTGGTATGAACCTACCGTTATGAATACACCAGCCCACATTGCCCTCAACCTACTTTGTATT
>DATNRH010000881.1 GCA_036703605.1 Candidatus Obscuribacterales bacterium
TGCTGCAGCAAGCTGCCTATCTTTATGGAGTTCGCTTTGGTGCAGAAACTCAGTATTGTCTCATCGATATTGACGCTGGTAGTGCCTATCATCCTGGTAAAGACCCACAGGCGTTGTCTCGCCTTCTAGAGGCTCTAGAAGCCATAGATCTAACAGCCCCTATCATCTGCACATCGAGTGAGACAGGAGGGCTTCACCTCTATATTCCTTTGTCTCATGTGGTGAACTCCTGGAAGGTAGCAGTTGCTCTATCCACAACGCTGAGCCATGCTGGATTTAATCTACGGGGTGGCCAGCTTGAGATTTTTCCTAATCCCAAGTCTTATTCACCTGAGACACCTAGCCTATTTCATGCCCATCGGCTACCGCTTCAGCCAGGCTCCTATTTACTGAATCAAGACTTGCAGCCTACTCAAGGGGGCCGATCGCGCTTCACAAGGCTATGGCGATCGGCCCAAATCCAGAATCAACTAACGCCTAAAAAACTAGAGCAGATCCTCAAACGATCCGTTCGGCAACCCTATCGGATATCAACCAAAGCCGCCAAGTTCCTCAATGATTTAAACGCCGAAATTGAACTGGGTTGGACAGACTATGGACAAACCAACCGCCTATTGGGTCGCATTGCCCTAAGAACTTATGTCTTCCACCATGTCCTATCGGGAGGAGCACCTCTAGAGGGACAGGCGTTGACGGACGAAATTGTGGCGATCGCTCAAGCTCTGCCTGGATACCGAGATTGGTGTCGGCATCAGCATGAACTAGACAAACGGGCAGCCGAGTGGGCTCGCTGCGTAGAGACGAGTCGCTATTTCCGCTATGGTGGCTCAAAACAATCGCTGGTTGAACCTACGGTATCTATATCGATCACCAATCGCTGGAACGTTCAACAGCTACAGCATACGCGCCACCGTATTGCCACCATTGTTGAGCAGCTTAAACACCTAGGACAGCTTCCTAAAGGCATCACTGAACGATTCCGCACATTAGTGCAGCAAGGAATTGGTGGCAGCTCTCTCTATCGCCATAAAGATCTATGGCATCCCAATTTGATACAAGACTTTGATACAACTTCATGGGCCAATAGCACTGACAGTATTAGTCATCCATCTCAAGATGCTCTACCTGAGACTCTTGGGTTCGAACCGGCCCATCATACGAATTGGTCAGACGATTGCCTAGGAAAGGCATCGTCTGACCATAACTCTACAAGCTTATTTCTCCCAATAGGCAGTAATCCTTTACAGAGTCAGGATTTGAGCGATCGCCCTCTACAGGATTATGATCATAGAGGTCGTAATACAAATCATCCGCCTGGGGAAAACCTCGATCAGATGGCTGACCATGATCGGTTAATGACCAAGTCAGAGCCAGCATCGGATCCCCTGGGTGTTCACTATGTGCAGCAGGTCTTGCAATGGGTCAAAGATCAGGCACGTCACTGGAAACAAGCGTCTCAGCGGGTGGTGACATGCGATCGCTCTCATCAGTATGAGCGCTATGACCAGGATCAATGGGCCCGAATGCAGCAGTTTTTGGACTCGGGGGATGCGATTTTGATGGCAGAAGCGACCCAGTGGTTCTTGCAGCAAAAGCCTGAGAGCCCTATCAAATCTGGTCCTATCAAATCTTGGTTAGACACTGAGCTTAACCCTGGTGCAACTCCACCACCCGTTGATTGAGCGGTCGTACGGGGCGAGCATTGTGAGGGTAGATCTGATGAAACGCTAGGAGTTGCTCTGCCGATACCGTTATGGTTCGTTCTAAAAGGTACCACCGCACGGATTCACTACAGGGGGGCGTTGTCAATGATCCCATATAGCTCAGATAGGTGCGATCGATCGGTAATAAATCTGCTGCATTGATCTGTACCGCTGTTTCCTGGGAGGTTTCCCCCATCTGCGGGCTATGCTCCCAAATGGTTTGAATGAGGGGATTGGCATCGCCCTCCTCCATTAACATGCTCACTACGGCTAGATCGCCCGCTGCATTGCGATGCACCAAATGCATTTCCATGGGGGCAGACCGTCCAGATCGTTGATGTTCACTGGGGGCATGGAAGTGAAATTGAATGAGCCGATAATCGTCGCCTTGGATACGGATATGTTGCCCGACCTGATCATAGACCTGGAGCGTATGACCATCATTGCGAATGGCTAACGGTGTTGGGCCATAGTAAAACTCAAGGGGGGTACGATCGCCCTCTACCCAAGCCGTGATATCAATGGGAGACTGGTTTTGTCCTTGGGCACAGAGCGCATAGGCAGGGTTGAGGTCTCCCCAGTGCTCAGGACGGGTTTCGCCTTCATAGCTCCACTGAGGTTGTTCAGACTGGGCCCAGGCGATCGCTCCTTGGGGCAGCAGAATGCTTACGACCATCATCAAGCCTGCTACCAGTCTCCAATACCATGTTCTCATTCCCAGCATGACCCCAACGTGATGGTTTAGACTTAGGCAGCAAGTGCTCAGAGGGTGATCGCATCTAGAGAATCAAACTCTAAATAGTTACCAATAATACCGTCTGTCGCTGCTCATTGTATCGCGCTCAGGTAGGGTTGAATAGACGATAGATTTCTAGCTGGGTTAACCATCAGACTACGGTAGGTTGATCTTTGCCTTAGGTTTATTTAGATAAAGATTTGGTGTGGTAACTGGCTAAAACCTACTGTTAGAGTAATGGATGCCATCACAGTACATTGACGTTGAAAGTCTTGCAGCGCATTATAGAGAGGGAGTGTGGAGGTAGCTCTAAGCATATTGATTGAGAGTCTGGATGGATAGCGTTAGTAAGTCTATACGGACGTTATTATCCATGGCTTGCGGTTGAGCCCTCCATAATTTCACGGATAGATCAGGGTTTCATAGCATCGAGCATGATGACAACGGTTATGGTATTGCTATTGACCGTACATCTACGTCTGATGATGGGGAGAGTTTGTGTGCCTCCCATTGCCTACCATTTTCTTGCATCCTTGCAGCCAACTTCATCCTATGCTTCAACTTTCCTGGGACTCGCTTAAAACTGCGTCAACGTCGTATCAACCGCACTGCTTTGCATTCACACTGTCTAATCCAAGTGATCACGTTGAGGAGAAAGTTGGAGCGATCGCTTTGATGATGGCGTTGCTTCACCATTCGACTCAACAACCTCATATTGAGCTGGATGTCTACCTATCGACGACCCTGCTGGATGATGCGGTGTCTGTGTCCGTGACGCTTACGGCTGACACCACCGCCCATACCCTTCAGCAAACTGTGCTCCAGCAATTGGCTGCAGCATCTGCTCCCCAGCGCTCTACACCAGCCAATGTGGTGTTGACCCTAGTATCGAATCGCCAGGATTGGGAAGCGATCGCTACCAACTATGCTGAGACGTCTGTACAGCCACCCGACCTCCATTGGATTCTGGATCCCTCAGGGGCAAACTGGCAGGGGAGTGTGGTGTACAATTCTCATCTTTTCCAAGTCGCCACGATTGAGCGGATGGTGGGTCATCTCAAGCAGCTAGCCCAGGGCATGGACGAGAGGAGCGATCGCCCTATCACAACGCTCTCTATGTTAACGCCGGCAGAGCTTCAGCAACAGGTCGTGGACTGGAGCAGTCCGCGCGTAGCCTATCCACCAGTGCCTATTTTCCATGCCATTGAAACCCATGCGGTTCAGCAGCCAGACGCGATCGCTCTGCGCTATAACGATCAAATGCTGACCTACAGTGCTTTCAATCAACGGGCTAACCAGCTTGCCCACTATTTAGCTGATCTAGGTGTTGCTCTTGGAGTGCGG
>DATNRH010000882.1 GCA_036703605.1 Candidatus Obscuribacterales bacterium
CAGCAACTGACCATCTGCCTGCGATCGCAGAGAGATCTGCTGAGCCGGTTCAGTGGTACCGGTGTAAGACAAAAGGCCGTCATCAGACTCCGTATCTGCTTGAGCCACATCGACAATGGCCACCGATTCCTCTGAACCTTCCGCCGAAGGTGCCTGCCCTTCCACAACCTCACAGCCCATCGGGAGCCATAACATTGAAACCAGCAGCAATGTCCCTACTGTCCAAGGCCTATCCCGTTGCTGATTAAGCAGTTTACCCATGGGTCTCATCCTCAGTCATTCCACAAAACTATGTGCCAACCTAAATCCTGGCCTTCATCGCCAAACGGTAAACCGGATTGAGGATCGCTAGCGATCGCCCCCTCTCCTAAGCGCCACCCATGGCATGATGGCAGAGCTAACTATTCTTTATTAAGTTTTTATAATCTTCTTGTTGCCATTCTACAGCGCCCACTAGAAAACGATCGGTTAGTCCCATATTTTTATGGAGCGATCGCCCAGAAACTTACTAGACACTATCTGCCAGACCTCTTAACTAGAACTTGGAATTGCATTTGAAAGTCGCAAGGGCTGCTTATAGAAAATACGGATGTCTCATCGGATTGGATTTAAAGCGATTAGGATTATTTACACAACCTGAGTTCGATAGCGTTACGGATAGAGAACCCTATGGATGGGGCGATGCATGGGCGGAAGAATGCATCAACACCTTACGAGACGGTACGTTCCGGCTACGCCGGCAACACCAGGGTTTATGAATGTCCATCGCCCTGGGAATATAAGCGCTCATAGCCCCCTAACATCAACAGCCAGACGACGACAATCACCCAGTGAACTAAGGCGATCGCCCACAGAGACCCTGTTGCAGCATAGACCGCTGTGCACACCAGGCCCAGCCAGGCAGAAAGCAGCAGAAAAGCTGGCCGGCTAAAAGTTACAGCCCCCTGACGAAACAAGGTCAGACCGTTCAGGGGATGATACAGCACAAATAGCCCCACACTCAGCAGCGTCCAAAGCAAAAAGGTTTCGACCCGCACTGCTTCTCGGGGATGGGGCAACAGCAGGACGCGAAATACGCCTTCTTCTAGCAAAGCTGGCACTACCAAGGCCACGAGGGCAACTCGCAAACGTTGCAGGGCCGATAAGGGGGTTCGCTTCAGAGAAGGGGTGGTTAGAAATCCCACTCGCCAGCCCAGGGGCAGGGCGATCGCTCCATACACCAGCAGCCCAAAAAGCGCGATGCCCAAGTCCGCTTCTGTCGGACGACGCAGGCTTTCAATGGCTCGGGAAAAGAGGGTGGGGATCACCCAATAGCGACCAAATAATTCCGTGGGCGCGAGGGGAGCGATCGTGGCATCCCAGCCGCCCACCTGATTGGTTCGCAGCACCCAAACGCCAGATCCCTGTTCCAAAAAACTGTTGACGAGTTGATCATAGGCAACTCGGGGAATCACGGTGCGCCAACTCAGCAGTTGGGTGACCAGGTTATTCCGACGTTCAAAGATAGGCTGTGCGCCAGCAATGGCATTGGCATTATGCTGCCAATCAGGACGAACAATACCCACAGGTACCAATTCCCGACGCAGGCGATCGCCCACTTGCACCAAACGCTGAAACCGCTGGGTTTGCAGATCATTAGGATGCTCCCGCAACCACTGCTGAATTGCCGGTGTGGTGGACACCTGTTGGGTTATGGCCTGAATTGTTTTGTACAAGGCTTGGCTCGAATCTTGCACACAAGACTGGGCCGGCGTCACAATGGCAGCCCCCGTACCATCCCCGGTGCGGTAGCGGGCCATCATGATCTGCAACTGGCGGCGGA
>DATNRH010000883.1 GCA_036703605.1 Candidatus Obscuribacterales bacterium
GCTTGACCACATAGTCCGCTCCGCCCGCTGCAAAGGCCTTAGCCTTGTCAGCAATATCGCTCAAGGCCGTCATGAAAATGACCGGCACATGGCTCGTCTCGGGCGATCGCTTTAGGGCCTGGCAGAGAGTATAGCCGTCCATCTCAGGCATCATGACATCTAGCAGCACGAGATCCGGGGGCTCCGTTAACGCTGATCTCAGAGCAAAGACACTATTGGTGACGCGCCGAATTCTATACCCTTCCTGAATCAACAATTCAGATAGGGCTCGAATGCTGTCTAACTCATCGTCCACGAGTAAAATTCTAGGGCGATCGGCAGCAAGACTTGATGTCAGGTCATAGGGGGTCGTGTTCACGGCAAGGTGAAGAAAAGACAAGATCGTCTATGGTGCCAAACTTAAGATGCGCTTGACTGTGCATAGATAGCATCAATGCGGCAAGTCTAACAGACTATCAAGGACAAGCCATCTTGTCTAAGATTCTCCAACGATCGCTTGAGATGCCATAGGTCTATATCAACGTACAGGCTGCCTTACCGGTTGACAGGATAGTTAAGCAATCGTGGTGTCTGTAAGTAGGTAGACTCAACTCAAGGGAGTTAGGTTGTCGGGTTTCGACGGTGTTAAACCCTCGTCTCTGCTCAACTCTGCTCAATCCTTTGCTCATAAGGTTTGAGCATTGAGTGATGTCGAACTACATGTTGCCCATGATGACATTCTCTTACTTATCACTCTCTTGTCGGTCTATCCCTCGGGACAAAAGCTGTGAGGGATGCCTGTCGTCTACAAACTTGCAGTCGACGTCGTAGTCAATGTTGTAGTCAATGTTGGCATAGCTACGCGAATGTTACAGCGCAGCGTCACCCATCCAAGCTTTACGAGTGCGCTGCGGCTAGGTCGAACAGCATCCTACAACACAGGTTTACAACCTATTAATCAGGATCTTGATTAGGATTCGAGGCGTCTTGACAGCGATCGCACGTCCCTTCCACCGTCACCTCATAGCGATCGACCTGCAGCCCTGGACGAAGATGATGCAGTTGAAGAGAGCTGAAGGTTTCCCATGCAATGTCTTCGATCGCGCCACAGTGTTGACAGCGGAAATGGTGGTGGGGAACCACTTTTGCGTCGTAGCGCGAGACCCCTTCTTCCAACAAAACCTCCCGCACCAGCCCCACTCCCCGCAGAGCCTGAAGGGCGCTGTAGACCGTTGCTTGAGACGAAATGGGCGCTGCTTGATTGAGGTCAGTCAAGATTTGCTCGGCTGTTGGATGATCGCTGCGGGATAGCAAATTATCGTAGACAGCAAAACGTTGAGGCGTAACCCTTAGACCTTTGTCCTTGAGAGTGCGAATGATTTGATTGGCTTGCTCCTGCATTGCCGTACCGGTCATGTATGAAGGTTGTCAGCGGGATCTTATTAAAGTTCGATTGGTTTGGATGCTTATTAATCCTCTTATTATATTAGCAGGCAGGATAGATTGCAATGTATCAATAAAACAAACTTTTAAGTATTTATAA
>DATNRH010000884.1 GCA_036703605.1 Candidatus Obscuribacterales bacterium
AGAATGGATTTTATGCGATCGCTACAGTGCTTCTACGGTGGCCTATCAAGGTTATGGGCGCGAGTTAGACCTGGCCTTGATTGATCAACTCAATCAGATCGCCACAGGTGGTCTAGTTAGTGACTTAACCTTGTGGCTGGATGTTCCAGTCGAGGTCGGCTTAGGTCGGGCCCAGGCTCGGGGAGAGAGCGATCGCATGGAGCAGGCCAGCCTAGCGTTTCATCAACGGGTGCACCAAGGCTTTAGCCAAGTGTTTGCCCAGGCGACCTACCCGGTTGAGCGCATTGATGCCATTCAGGATGAAATGACCGTCGCCCAGCACATCCAATCTGCCATATTGCCATGGTTAACCCAATGGTATCCGACCCATTTTCCAGGCTGATCGGACAACCCCAAGCCGTTCAACTCTTGACTGCAGCGATCGCCCAAGAGCGGGTTGCGCCGGCCTATCTGTTTGTGGGAGCACCGGGCATTGGTCGGCGCTTGGCGGCGCGGGCTTTTGCCGAATGCTTGCTCCAGGGAGGCTTACAGAACCAAGATGGCAGCGATCGCTCTCAACACCTGCGTCAGCGCATTGCTGAGGGCAACCATCCTGACCTACTGTGGGTCGAGCCTACCTATCTCCACCAAGGACAATTGCTGACGGCGGCAGAAGCAGAGGAGCAGGGCGTTAAGCGTCGCACGCCACCTCAGATTCGCCTCGAACAAATTCGCCGCATTGCTCAGTTTCTCGGTCGTCCGCCCTTGGAAGCACCCCGTTCGGTGATCGTCCTAGACGACGCCAACACCATGGCCGAGGCGGCCGCCAATGGCCTGCTCAAAACTCTAGAAGAGCCCGGTCGAGCTACGTTGATTTTGATTGCTCCTAGTCTAGATTCGCTGCTGCCCACCCTCGTCTCCCGCTGCCAGAGCATTCCCTTTCGGCGACTGGATCCAACCGCGATCGCCCAGGTGTTGACCCAGGTCGGACAGGCGGAACTGCTAGAGCAACCGGATATTTTGGCCCTAGCCCAGGGTAGTCCCGGGGAAGCGATCGCCAACTGGCAACATCTGCAAACCATCCCCCCCGACATTCTGGAGGCGATCGCCACCCTACCTACCACCCTGCGATCTGCCTTGGAGTTGGCCCGCACCCTAGCCGCCCAGCCCCCAGAAACTCAGCTATGGCTGGTGGACTATTGGCAGCAAAAACTTTGGTACACCCACCAGCAGGCCGCCGCTCTCCCGCACCTAGAACAAGCCCGGCGCTGTTTACTCACCTTCGTTCAGCCTCGATTGGTGTGGGATGTCACCTTGCTCAATTTCCTAGAGCTTGTACAATAGCCAGAGTTCAGGCAAGGTCTGAACAGGTTCACAGGGAGCATCCCAGTTTCGCAAGTTGACCCTCATCCCCCAACCCCTTCTCCCAAAAACGGGAGAAGGAGAGCTAGATTCAAAGTCCCTCGCCCGACTTGGGAGAGGAATTTAGGGTGAGGGCTACAAAAGTGGGATACACCCGGTTTACACCGCTTGACCCTTCAACCCAATCATTCAACCCAAGAAGCAACTATGGTGCGTGCAGCGATCGGCATTATTGGCGGTAGCGGGCTCTATCAAATGGACGCCCTCACCAATCTCCAAGAGATCCACATAGAAACTCCCTTTGGAGCCCCTTCCGACGCGATCCGAGTTGGCACCCTCGACCAGACCCCTGTGGCCTTCCTAGCCCGCCATGGCCGCCACCATCACCTACTGCCCTCAGAACTGCCGTTTCGCGCCAATATCTACGCCATGAAACAGCTGGGGGTCGAGTACCTAATCTCGGCATCAGCAGTGGGCTCTTTGCAAGCCGATATGAAACCCCTGGATATGGTGCTCCCAGATCAATTCATCGATCGCACCAAAAATCGAGCATCCACCTTTTTTGGCGATGGTATTGTGGCCCATGTGGCCTTTGCCGACCCCATTTGCCCGAAGCTTTCCCAGGTGTTGGCAGAAGCGATCGCCAGTCTGCAGCTTGATCACGTCACCCTCCATCAAGGCGGCACCTATGTCTGCATGGAAGGCCCCGCCTTTTCCACCAAGGCAGAATCCAATCTCTATCGCAGTTGGGGCGCGTCGGTGATTGGCATGACCAACCTACCAGAAGCCAAGCTGGCCCGCGAGGCCGAGATTGCCTACGCCACCCTGGCCTTGGTCACCGACTACGACTGCTGGCATCCCGACCACGACAGCGTCACCGTGGATATGGTGATCGGTAATTTAACCAAAAATGCCCAGAATGCCCAGCGGGTGATTCAAGAAACCGTGCGGCGGTTAGCGCACCATCCCCCCGGATCAGAGGCTCACTCCGCCTTAAAGTACGCCATTCTCACGCCCTTAGACCATGCTCCAGAATCCGCCAAGCAACGCCTAGGGCTGCTGCTGGACAAGTATTTGTAGACTGGTACTGCAAGCCAGAAGAACGAAGATAGAAGAACGAAAAGGACGTCCAGGACGCACGAGGGTTCTCACCTTAGCAACTAGGTGGGTTACTTTTGCCTCGGAGTACTAGCGCAGCGGAGGAGGCGATCGCCCTCTAAATCTCTCCACTTAACCGATCTAGCCCAAGGTCTAAGGCAGAGCCGGTCAGGAAAATAACCATTTCATCACAAACACGATAAAAGTCGTAGGTAGACGGATGGCGAATTTTCGATAGTTTGCCCTAAGATCAATGATCAACTGGCCTGCCAACTTGGCAAGCATGGAACATTGTTGAGGAAATGCCCGTGAGTCCAGAAACCCTTGTGCCATCGCTCGGCACAGCCCCGACGTCCTTTACGCCGGATGACTTCGATCAATATGTCATGTCCACCTACGGGCGCTTTCCATTGGCCCTAGAGCGAGGTGAGGGGTGTCGCGTGTGGGATACCAACGGGCGGGAGTATCTGGACTTTGTGGCTGGCATCGCCACCTGCACCCTCGGCCATGCCCATCCAGCCATGGTTGAGGCCATCAGTCAGCAAATTCGCACGCTGCACCACGTTTCCAATCTTTACTATGTGCCGTCCCAGGGGCAGCTTGCCCAATGGTTGGTGGAGCACTCCTGCGCCGATCGCGCCTTTTTCTGCAATTCTGGTGCCGAAGCCAACGAAGGAGCCATTAAGCTCGCCCGCAAATATGCCCATACCGTCTTAGGCATTGAGGAACCGGTGATTCTCACGGCCCAAGCCAGCTTTCACGGCCGTACCCTAGCCACCGTTACCGCCACAGGACAGCCCAAATATCAAAAGAACTTCAGCCCCCTTGTGCCTGGCTTCCACTATGTCCCCTACAACGACATTCAAGCCCTAGAGCAGGCGATCGCTGACCTTGACCAAGGCGAGCGGCGGGTGGCAGCCATCATGCTGGAGGCCCTGCAAGGCGAAGGCGGCGTTCGGCCTGGCGACCTGGCCTACTTCCAGCGGGTGCGCGAACTGTGCGATCAAAAAGGCATCCTGCTGATCTTGGATGAAGTGCAGGTGGGCATGGGGCGATCGGGCCGCTATTGGGGCTACGAAAACCTAGGAATTGAGCCAGATATCTTCACCTCAGCTAAGGGCTTGGGCGGCGGTGTGCCCATCGGCGCATTACTCTGCAAATCTCACTGTGATGTCTTCCAAGCCGGAGATCATGCCAGCACCTTTGGCGGCAATCCCTTGGTCTGCACGGTGGCCCTTGCCGTATGCCAAACGCTAGAGCAAAACAATATTCTCGCCAATGTAGTGGCGCGGGGTGAGCAGTTGCGGGCAGGGCTGAGAGCGATCGCCCAAACCTATCCCCATCTCATCCATGAGGTACGCGGCTGGGGGCTGATCAACGGGCTACAGATTGCCGATGACAGCGACTTAACCTCCGTCGCCATTGTTAAAGCGGCCATTGATGAAGGTGTGCTGCTGGTGCCAGCCGGGCCTAAGGTGGTGCGGTTTGTGCCACCCTTGATCGTCAGCGAAGCCGAGATCGATCAGGCTCTCAATGCCGTCCGTCGAGCGATCGCGTCCCTCATCTAAACCTGACAGTACCGTTCCACCGGACTCAGATGGTCATAACTTGAACGTTGCCCAAGAAAGATATAGAAAAGAGATTGAGAGGTCAAGGTCTTCCAACTGG
>DATNRH010000885.1 GCA_036703605.1 Candidatus Obscuribacterales bacterium
CCAGATCAAACCCATCCGGCAGTGGCTCACTCGCATCACACTCCCAGGTAAGCCGATAGAGAAGCTTAGCTAACTCCGTCAAGGACGTGACCTGTCGAATCCGCAGTGGCTGAGTGATGTGCCATACAAAGTTTTCCAACCCTCTTGCGTGGTGGTTGCCACACCCAGCTAGCTCGCTGACAAACACTTGCCGGACAGATGGAATTTGCCGCCAGTCTGATTTACTCAAAGGAGCAATAGCATAAGCATCTAAGGCGTCAGTGCTAAACAGGCCATATAGGAAGGGAAGCCCGGAGGAGGCTTCATGGAGGCGCTGGTGGAGCGCTTTCTGCAGCACCCAGCGCTGAAACGGATTGGCGGCAAGCTGGCTGAGTCGCTGGAGGGCCCCCACCTCACCCTGCTGCCAGGCTTGACGAATCGCCGCTTGGGTATCCATAAAAGGGAAAACAGCTAACTCATCCCACCCAAGCGGATGCCAACGATCCCAGGGAAGCCTGACCCAACCCCCACCCTGAAGCAGATACATCGGCAGGCGCAGTGCTCCCACCCCTACGGCCACCCCTACGGCCACCCCTACGGCCATGCCACCCCAATCTGGAGGAGTCCCCTGAATGCTACTGACCAGCCCTACACAAGGAACTCCAATGAGCAACGATACCAACACAGCCGTGAGTGGAGCCATCCCGTAGAGGTTGCGATAGGCAGGTCTTGTCAAAGAACGAAAAATCCTCAATCCTGGCCCAGCAAGGTACAACACTGGATCTGCTTGGTAGAGATAACATTTCAGAGCTGTGGGGCGAAAAAAGATCCAGTAGGCTAACAGGGCATAGTGCCGTGGATTGAACAGATTGAGGCAGGCGGGCAACTCGCCGGGGTAGGTGGGAAAAGTGGGCATGGCATCATCCCTGGGTAAGGTGGCGATAGAGATCAGCGGCGGCGGTCTGGAGCTTGGCAGGGTGTCCCTGGGTTTGGTGGAAAAGCACTTCCATCTGCTCCAGGGAAAACTGGATGCCATTGTTTGCTAAACGATGGTGCAAAAAGGCTTGGGTCTCTGCCCAGCTAAACGGCACAATCGGCAACGTCCCGCAGATCCCCGCCAAGGGTGAACAGCGCATAGGGTCATCCTCAAATAACAGATCCAACGGCGAACGACTGGCAATCACCAACGTCAGCGGCGCATCCGCTCCATCCGCCAAGCCCCGCAGCTCCTCCCGCTCATCCCCCGTGAAGTTTTGCGGGTTCGTCATTTTCTCAATCTCATCCAAACACACCACATAGCGCCGCTCCCCCAGCGATCGCTTCAGCCTATAGCCCCGCAATAAACCCGGTTGCCCCAGTTCCCCACACAGCGCCTCAAAAAACTCCGCCTCATTGCGAATCATCTGCATATCCACATGGACGATCTTGGCCGCCAGTGCCCCCAGTTCCGCTGCCGCCCGATGGCGCACCATGGCCAACAGCGACGACTTCCCCACCTGGGAGTCTCCCACTAACGACAGACTCGATCCCTTCCGCAACTCCTCAAAGATGCGGCGTAGCTGCTCCTGCCGCCCAAAAAAACGAGACGGATCGCGAATGCAGCCGCGATCGCCGAAGGGATTCTCCCAACTCACCGCCGCCCGTGGCACCTGTATTGCAACGTCCCCCACCCCAGTGCGATCGCTAGGCGGAGAACCCTCTACTTTTTTGCCTGCAACGACTCCACCGCCCGCCGAATCCCCTGCACCGCATTCAGCAACGCCTCATCCCGATCGCCCCACGTCGTCACCGGCTTCGCATCCTTCGGCAACACCTGTAGCTTACTAAACGGCGATCCTGGCCAATCGCAGGGCTTCATGATGATCGGAATCACCCGCGCCGTGCCGGCCTCGTGGCGCTCCATGGCCCGCTGCATCTCCTTGTCAAAACAATAGTCTGAGTTAAGAAACCGGGGTGTAATCAACAGCAGAATGATCCCCGCCGACTCCAAGCGCGCCTTAATCTCTGTATCCCACTCTGCCCCCGCCTCAATTTGCCGATCCTGCCAGGGCTGGATCTTGCCCTGTCGCCGTAGCCCCGCTAAGTGAATGTATAGCTCATCCTTGAGAGCTTCATCTCCATGGGAATAGGAAATAAATACCTCAATCGGTTCAGTCGAGGGAGCTGGGTTCATCGGCATTGGGGCTAGGGGTTTGGGTTGGGGCGATCGCTCAGATTTTAGCAACACCGGCGTCAGATGTCCTGCAGCCCCCTCCAACTGCATCGCGCTGCAGGCCAACTGATAGGCAAAATCCACATCCCGCCCCGCTCCCAACGCATCATAAAAGCCTACGGAAAAAGCGATCGCCCCCCGATCGCCGATGGCGTCCTTCATGCCAATCACGTAGGGAATATGTTGAGCGATCGCCTGGGCCTGCACCTCTGAATAACAGCCATTCAGCACCACACAGGTAAGCTGATCTGCAAACAGGGCAAACAGAGCCGCCAACGCCGCGCCATCTACCAACTTAGCCTTGCCAGCATCATCCTCAAACACCAGCCCTGCTTCCCCTTCTCCATGTCCCGAAAAGTGAACAATCTGGGGTTGGATGTCCAACATTGCCCGCTGAATATCCCGCGGCCGCACCGCCGATCGCTGCTCTAGCCGAAACTGGTCGCGATGCTGGGCCCGCCGCAGTCCCTCTTCGATGTCCCGCAGCTCTTGGTCAAGCCGCAGGCGATCGGTATCTTTAGGATTGGCAGATAGGAATAGGATGGTTTGGGTAGAATTCATAGGGGCAGCGTTGGTGTTCAGAAAGCATCAAGCTGCCTCCAATTATGACCCGACACCTGGAAAACGTACGATGATCTGGGAGGGCGATCGCCCTTGGGTAGGCTTAAGGATTAGGGAGCGATCGCCCGCCATCACATCACAACGACCATGAACTGTTATGCTGCCATAGGTCGCTAGACCGGCTGCAATGTATCTTGGCTCAAGATCTTACAGATTCTTTCTAAGTCATCTGTGTGAGCTTGAATGAGTTTTGTGGCCTCAAGCTTCAGATTTTCAATGTTGCTATCTGTGACATTATCCATATCATCCGAGGCAGTATCCAAACTCGTTTGCAATCGGATGTAGCCATCATCGAGAAGCATATTCATTTGATAATGGGATGCATCTGCCACACCGTCAAACATACAGTCTAGCAGGGGGATTAGCCAACCAGCCTTACCCCAATTCCTTGCTTCATGATGG
>DATNRH010000886.1 GCA_036703605.1 Candidatus Obscuribacterales bacterium
TAAGCAGGGGCGATAGCCCCCATCATCTTCACCTTTACCTCCATCTCATCACGGTCTGCTGTAGCCCCTTGAGACACTCGCGCCTCACCTCATCGGAGTAGCCTCGGTGAGATTCATACGTATCAATGAACTGACGACCGCAGGCAACGCAGATGTGATTTTGCTTACCACTTCTCTTGCCGTTTTTACGGATATGAGTAGCCCCGCACTCTGGACATTGCATGGCAGATTCCTCCTGTTCATCTTCTAATTATGCAACACCCATCGCTCTATCGTCAACGACATCCTGTGGATTCTGCGAACGGGTGCCCTATGGCGAAACTTGCCGGAACGCTATGGATCATGGTCAACGGTTTCAGGACGGTTTTACCATTGGTGCAAAACAGGGCTGTGGCAGCAGGTGTTTGCGACACTCCAGGAAGAGGCAGATGCCAAAGGTCAGATTAATTGGGAGATCCATTTCGTCGATGGAAGTATCATCCGTGCTCATCAACATGCGGCAGGGGCAAAAGGGGGAACTAAAGCCAGACCTTGAGCGCTCTGAGCTTCAACAGGTGCAGGCACGAGAGGTCTTAGGTCGCTCCCAGGAAGGATTTAGTCCCAAGATTCATTTGCGTTGTGATGGCAATGGCTTACCCATCACCTTTGTACTGACAGCGGGCGAACGCCACAAAACAGTCGTACCAGGCGCAAAGAGACTAGCAGTCCGGCAATCGATTAACTGGCCAAACCAGTAAATAGAACCGATATCCTTCCGTTCAGCAGTATTGAAATCTCGGCATCCTGCAACTAGGCTCACCCAATCGGGTAAGCCTGGAACCCTTTAGGAGAAGACATGATCCAGATTTGGCAAGGGCAAACAGGGGAGTTGATCACCGAAATCGCCGCTGATGGCACTACCCACTTTGAGGCGATCGCCATCAGTCATGGGGGCACTCAGCTTGCCGCGATCGTCCAGACCCTGCCAGATAATGCGCTAACGCTGCAGTCATGGCAAGTGGAAGCGGGACAACATCTCGGCAGCAGTCTCTCGGCACCGCCCAAAGCCAGTTTCGGGATGAAGCCGGCTTTGTCGGCGTGCCGCTGGTGGAAGTCGGATTTCAACCCGGTGATGCCCCTGTTTCCCGCCCAGAAGGGGCTATCCTAAGCGAGGTTCCTCCAAATCCGGCAGCAAATGCCAAATACCTATTTTACTTGCACGGTAAAATCATCGAAGACGAAGTCATCCGTCCGACTCACCCGGCCTATGGCACCTACGAATACGAACAGATTCTCACCACGTTTGAGCAGCGGGGTTTTACGGTTATCAGTGAGGCAAGATCGCTCAATACCGATGTTGATGACTATGCTACGATCACCGCGGGGCAAATTTAAGCCTTGATTGCCCAGGCGTTCCCCTTAAGCAAATCACCGTCGTAGGGGCCGCTAAGGGAGCCGCTATTGGGATGTTGACGTCTACCCAGTTGCGCGATCGCGATGTCAACTTTGTTCTGATCAGCAACGGCAGTGACTGGGTGGAAGACCATTTCGCCATTGATTTATATGGCCGTGTCCTCTCGATTTGTGACGTGAATGATGAGATTAGCCAAACTTGCGACAGCCTGTTTGCCAAGGCTACTGGACTTAACCATTAAGCCGAAATTGAACTCACTATCGGCACCGGCCACGCCATCTTATTCAAACCACTCGAAGCGTGGGTGCAACCTGTTGTACAGTGGTCACAAACCCAATCCATCAGCACCCGTGATAGCAGTTTTGCAGCACCCGTTTAGAGTTATCGGAGTTCAGTTTTGAGCATTTTTCAACGTCCTCGACGAGTTGCGATCGCCCTACGAGACAACACCCTCAGCGAACGCGAAAAACTCAATTTTCTTTGGGTTTTGTTTGCACTCAGTGGCATTTTTGGTGAAGAGAGCGCTTTAGTGGCGCTTCGAGCACTGTCAAGCGGATATGGCCTGCTTCTGGCTGTGCCCTGGATCATTTTGATTTGGGGAACCATTGCCAGTTATCGGGCTAACCAGCGGGGCGACAA
>DATNRH010000887.1 GCA_036703605.1 Candidatus Obscuribacterales bacterium
ATGTGCCAGACGACTTGAAGGCACAAATGGCCAACGTAGAGGCAAACTGGTCAGAGATTTGTCGGGCGGCGATCGAGGCAGAACTCGATCGCTTGGAAGTAGCACCTATTCCGCCGGGACGAGATGCAGCGGACGTCGCTAATGGCGATCGCCTCGTCTCCATTCCTTTTGACCAGTGCCTGGTTGCCAAAACAGCGATCATTAAATTCAATGAAAGGCGTAATAATCGTGTAGCCACCGCTGTGATTGACATTGGAGACTGGCTTGGTAAGATCAGGGAGACAGTGCGACCTATGAGCATCGTAGGTGGAAAAATGAGTGATTTGCTGGATGGGAGCTATGACGCAGACATGCTGATTCCAGGAGAACCGTGGCGATCGGGCCATTTGCGCCTTAACCTTCAGGTTAGTTTTGTCTATTCACTACCTGAAGAAGAGCATGTCACTGTTCAAGATGTCGAGTAATGTGAGTTCAATGAACCTCATCGACGGATCAGATTTCCAAATGGGAGATCTGATCCACATAGCTAGTCTGTCCATTGACCTATCTCCTAGGACGCGATCGCCCTTCCCTCTGACTCTTCCGAAGGTAGGCTTGCCGCAACCTGATCGATTAGACGCGGCGATCGCGTTCGATATCAAAAATTGCTTTTTCCCAATACCATTGCTCTGAGCGATCCGGATAGCGGAGTCGTAGTTGTTCAACTAACCGTAGAGCTACATCACGGTTGCCGCCATTCAAGCGGATGAGCTGCTTTTTTGTCTGTGGTAGCGACTTAGACTGGGATGTGGATGAGGCGCGGGGCGATCGCCATAGTCCACGTCTCCTGCGTTGAGAGCGAGACATCACAACGACAACCACAACAAGAATGACGATAGCCAGCGCAATCGAGGTCATAACCTTAGTATCAGTTCTATCAACCATCTAGGCACTTAGACCAAGTGCTAGGTACAGACACAAACGCTTTGCATCAATACTCTATGGAACTCTATGGATTAACGCCTGAGCGTTGGCAAAATAGCAGCGCTATGTCCCATCTAGTATAGCTGTGGTTAGTTTGTTTGTGGCCTGACCTAGCTCGAAGCTTCAAACGCTACAAAGGCTCTTATTTTTGGATGTTTTCATCTATGGGGTCATGGCTCTATGGCGATACCGGTCCTGTTATGTTGTCTTGTACTCAATTCTAGACAACATGCTCTATTCTCTTAATGGTCTTCCTGTCTCTCCGCC
>DATNRH010000888.1 GCA_036703605.1 Candidatus Obscuribacterales bacterium
AAGGGTTTACCGAGGTGGGTCGTTAGGTTCATGGACTCAAGCTGAGCCGGCTCACCCCAGCCATTGGGGAAGTTCAACACGCTGATGCCGCAATTAGAGTGGTAGAGACGCACATAGTGTTCAGGCTGCAGCCCCAAAGCCGTTGCGATCAGCACGCGGTTGATGCCGCTGTGGGCCACCACCAAAATCGTCTGCCCGGCGTGGTGCGGGAGGGTATCTTTCCAAAACTGGGTGGCTTGGTCAAACAGATCCAGCAGCGGATAGATGGTGGTCGTCCCTGTCTCGGTAACCTGCTCCATGGCCAGCTGATGGGGTTCTTGGTGCCACAGCCGCGCCTGTTCGGGAAACTGTTCCTCGACTTCTTTGAAGGTCAACCCTTCCCAGTTCACCAAGTTAATCTCTTTGAGATCATCGCGCTGCTGGAGAGCGGGTACGGCTTGGTTGGGAGCCAGGGTTTCGAGGATTAAGGCAGCGGTTTGCTGGGCCCGTTGGAGAGGACTGCAGTAGGCCGCATCTAAGGGAATGCCTTGCAGCGCTTGTCCTACCTGGATAGCTCCTTGTTTGCCCAGGTCAGTCAGGGTCGATTCGTCGCACTGTCCCTGAATTTTCCGCAAAACGTTGTAGGTGCTCTCGCCGTGTCGTACGAGAATGACGCGAGTATTCAGGGTTCTGTCCTCCAATGTCTGTATCGATGGATTATGGTCGTGCCCCATGGAAGCGATCGCTGCTTGATCGACCACGGACTACCAAAATTTTACCGGTCTCGGTTCCGATCCCCAACGATCTTCTCATAATCCCTGAACGATCGCTGGTGAACGACCGCTAGCGCCAACCCATCACTCGTCGCTACAGGGGGCGGCCTCATCCACCTCGGACGCTTTGGGCCAGAGCATCCGCACGCCCATGACGGCAAAGCCAACCGCAGCGATGGTTTTTACCCAATGGACTGGCAGCAGTTGAGAAACACCTTCCCCCAGCCACACGCCCAGAAAGCTAGCTAGCAATAAGGCAGCGGAGGTGCCCAAGAACACCGCACGCAGAGACCTAGAGCTACCGCCGAGAGCGATCGCTGCAATCTGACTCTTGTCGCCTAGTTCCGACAAAAATACAGTGACGAAACTGAGACCGAGGAGATTGAAATCCATGGTGGCTTGAGTCCTCTAAACAGGGCAAGATAGGTGGCTGAATTAAGGCTGAATAATGTCCCACACGAGCCATAGGGAAATGCCGATCAGCAACGTTCCCACTGATTTTTCTAGGACAGCTTCGGAGACTCGGTTCGAAAGCCAGCGCCCCACTAAGACCCCAATGAGACTGGTGGTAACCAGCGCGGCCCCAGCTCCGAGGAAGACGATCCAGGGTGCCTGGGATTCGGCACTCATCAGCAGAGTGGTGAGCTGGGTTTTATCCCCCAACTCGGCTAGGAAGATAGTGATAAAGGTTGAAACAAAAATCTTAGATTCAATCTGCAGCGTTAAACCCTGGACACCTGTCGGCGGCACAACGGAAGACTTAGGAGTCGCTCCGCAGTCGGCTGCTGACACCTCAGCCTCCTCTAGAACCGCTCCGGGTCGCGGGGGAAGCTGAGTGGATGAGAATGGGGGCGGCAGGTTAGTCACAGGCAGCAGGTTATTTCATTTTCTTTTCATATTATTCCTTAGAAAGGCAGGCGATCGCAACCCGATCGCTCTCGAATCGGTCTCAACGTGATGTTAGACCACCCCATCACCCTGTTTTCAAGGGGTGAAAGACAGCGTCAAATGCCGACGGCGTGGTTGAACCGCAGCATTTCTAAACTGCGCTCACCATAGATACCTTCGATGTGCTCGTGGCAGCATTCAATGGCAAAGTCGTTGAGTTCATCGGGAGTGACGCCAAACAGGTCTTCAAACACATCCGCCTGCACTCGGCAAAACCGAGGGCGATCGTCATAGATGCTGCATTCCCGCGATTGGGCATTGTAGTGAATGCACCAGCCATCATCGCCCACCATGCTGAGATAGAGGGCTAGTTCGTCGGGGTCGAGGTAGGTATCAAGGTCTGGACGTTCTGTGGGATCGAGCTGGCAGCAAGCCCCACATTGTTTAACACATTGCCAAGTGGCCATTAGTCTACTGAGGAGTAAGAGTGAAGGGTGGGGGAAGGGTTGTATCGATGGGGTTCGATGGGGTGGGATTTGGGTCACACGGGAGCGATCGCTTTTGGCTCAATTATGAGGTACCCTGCTCCATCCAGAAGGACGACAGTTGCCGCTGTATAGTCTTGGTGCATCAAGGTTTTGGGTGATCGGTCAGGTATGAGAACTGGAGAATTACCCTCCTTGCATCAACCGTTGAGGGCAACCGTCCTAATTTTTGTAAAATTCCTTAAAATATCGGTGAGCTTCCCCTGTACTATGGTACCGGGAATCTGTCTGAGTTCCCGCTATAGTTTAAGCTAAGCACGTTTACTGATCGAAACTTTGGGAGGAGCGATGGAGGCTTTAACAAGCATTATTGGTGGAGTTAACTGGGAAGCGATCGCACAGTTGACCTTGGTTGGAATGATTATGATTGCGGGGCCCGTGGTGATCTTTGTGTTGGCAGCCCGAGGCGGCGATCTCTAAGCCTGAAACCAACCAGCCCCCGTAATTCTATAGAAGCGATCGCCTATCTCAACGATCAAGGCGATCGCTTTTTTTTGCGCCAACCCAAGTTCGATAACGTCATGGCAATCATGTAGCTTGCTGTTAGGCGAAGCCGCAATGCACCATCTATCTTTGAACGATATCTCATCTCGTGACAGGCTAAGGATGATCGAACGGGTTTATGCTAAGCAAAAAACCTGAGCCATCACGACCCAGGTCTTTTGTCATTTCATAGATAACCCAGGTCTTATGACTGGGATGACGCCCCTAAGCTGCGGCTAAGTTTTGGCTAACGAAGTCCCAGTTCACCAGCTTGTCGAGGAAGGTGGAGATGTAGTCTGGGCGCTTGTTTTGGTAATCCAAATAGTAGGCATGCTCCCACACGTCCATGGTCAGCAGAGGCACTTGACCAGCGGTCAAGGGATTGTCTGCATTTAGGGTCTTGGTGACCTTGAGGGTGCCGTTGTCGAGTACCAACCAAGCCCAGCCGCTACCAAACTGAGTGGCTCCAGCCGTTTTGAAGGCTTCCACAAACTTGTCGAAGCTACCAAAGTCTGCATCAATTTTGGACGCTAGCGCACCGCTGGGAGTACCGCCACCGCTGGGCTTCATGCAGTTCCAGTAGAAGCTATGGTTCCAAGCTTGAGCCGCATTGTTGAAGAGACCAGCTTTAGATGCATCGCCCGCGATCGCCTTGATCACGTCTTCAATGGATTTGCTGTCTAGATCGGTTCCAGACACCGCATCGTTAAACTTGCTCACGTAGGCGGCATGGTGCTTATCGTGATGGAATTCTAGAGTTCCCTTAGAGATGTGGGGTTCTAGCGCGGTGTAGTCGTAGGGCAGTGCCGGCAATTCGTAAGCCATAGGTGTTCATCCTTTCGCAGTAATCTTCATTGTGAGGCACACAGTCACGTTTTGTCTAAAGCCCTAGCAATGGCGCTAAGCCTTAGCGTACGTTCTATCGTCAAGGTGTGCAGGGGTTGAGGTTAAAATGCTCAACGATCGCGTTGGCAAGCATCAGGTGTTGCCCAACTGATCTCTTTTTGCATCCTATCCTGCTGACTCCGATCACTTCATCCCTCGAACGAGAGACGTTGTGAGAGGTTCATGTAGGATTTCTTCACATTTTAGATCGGATCGTCTGATTTCTGTGTGGGGTAGCAGACATGCAGCGCGAGAATCAAGAGGGTATGGGTTCTGGGGGCTGAGGGACAGCATCGATCATCGTCCTAAGGGGGGGCTCTTGATCGTCATTAACCTCACGTCTAGAGGAGTAGCTTTGTCGCAAGCCAATCTTGATCTATCTATCGGTTTGTATCTATCGCTCTATGGCGTGGCTAGTCTGGCAATGTATGGGCAATGTATGGATCGATAGAATCTTGAAGGGCAGAGATATCCCTACCTTGCCGCTTCCGTGAAGAAAAATTAAGATCATAGCGAGACGCTTCATTGTGTAGCCCTGTGCAACTTTCTCCAGCTTCTGCCATAAGTCCGCTTGCCCTTTCTCAGCAGTTGTTGTCTACTCTGGGAACGCGGGTCACGTATCACCACCGAGCTGCCTTGCCGTCGGGGGCTGGTTTGATGGTGGTGAGCAATCATCGCAGTATTTTGGATGTGCCCTTGGTGATGATGGCCTCTCGCCGTCCTGTGCGCTTTGCCTGTCATCACTATATGAGTCGGGTGCCGGTGCTGAACGAAATTGTCACAGGGTTTGGCTGTCTTCCTTTAGGGGCTGCTGACGATCATCAGCGCAGCTTTTTCCAGCAGGCTGTTCACTTGCTCAAAGCTCAGCAGGCGATCGGCATTTTCCCTGAAGGAGCCCAACCGATGGTAGAACTGACGCCCCCTGATGAAACCCGAACCTTTCATCGTGGGTTTGCCCACCTGGCCCTGCGGGCACCGGTGGAAAATCTGGCCATTTTGCCCATTGCGATCGCGTCCCAACAGGAGCTTACCCATTCCGTTTTTCCGCTGCAATTGCTGAGTTGGTTTGATCCATCCGAGCCTCTATTTAATCAAGCTGGTTGGCATCCCCTGGTCATTTATCAACAGGTGGATGTGGTAGTGGGGCAGCCGATTTGGATCACGCCTCAGCATCGCCAAGCCTATCAAGGGCGGCAAGCGCGATCTATGGTCACGGAGCTCACCTCCCAATGTCAGGCAGAGATCGATCGCATGCTGCGCCATGGGGGATAGATGGTTTGCCAACCCTCCCCTCACATCCCATTCTCGTTGAGTAGAATCGTATGGTAAATGTTTTGGAGTCCGCCCAGCACCAACGCTGTCAGTTGTTAAAGCCCTGTGCTCCCAATCCTGGCCAGCCGCCATTCATCTTGTTACCAGGCATGGACGGTACGGCTCAATTGCAGCATGGTCAGGCACGCCAGTTAGCTGATGCGTTTGACGTGCGCTGTTTATCCATCCCCGGTAATGACCTCAGCTCGTGGGATGACTTGACGGATCAAGTGCTGCACTTGATTGAGATCGAGTTTTCTCGCGCGACGGGAAAAATTTATCTCCTCGGCGAGTCCTTTGGCGGATGCCTAGCCCTCAAAGTCGCCCTGCGATCGCCCCGTCTTTTTCAGCGCTTGATTTTGGTCAACCCGGCTTCATCCTTTGAGCGTGCAACCCTTATCCGTTGGGGATCTCACCTCACCCAATGGCTGCCAGGTATTCTCTATCCCTACTCATGCCTGAGTATTCTGCCGTTTTTGGCGGCTCTTAATCGTATGGCAGATTCGAGACGATGGGCTCTCCTTGCTGCCATGCAGAGCGTTAGCCATCAGACTGCCCAATGGCGGCTATCGCTGCTGCATAACCTGAATGTGCCTGATCATCATCTGCGGCAGATTTCCATCCCCACGCTAATTGTTGCCAGCGGCAGCGATCGCCTCTTGCCCTCTGTTGACGAAGCCCGCCGCCTAGAATCGTTGATTTCCCCAGCCCAAACCTACCTGTTGCCCGAGAGTGGTCATGCTTGTCTGTTGGAGGAGACGGTCAGCCTCCGCCGAATTTTGCAGCAGTGTGATTTTATGCCCTAGGGACGGGAGTTCTGTTCTTTGGCTTTGATGTAGATCTCTCGATCCATTTTTGTCCCTTGCCCCTTGAATGATCGGTCAAGACCCATCGGTCATGATGTGGGGGCTAGGAACGATTTAGCGATCGCAGCAGCCATAGCGATCCAGCAAGACCGACAAAGTGGGCCAGCACCGTATTGGTATTAGCCTGTACTACCAAAATATCGATAGGCTGAACCGCCTGGGTGATTCGTTCGTAGAGCGCCCCGCCAGATTGCGGTTGGGATAGAGCCTTGGCAAACAAAGACCCCACTAGGGCCTCTCCTCCCAGCAGAGTAATGAACATGCCAACCATGTTGATGATCAAGCCTATGCGAATGGCATCCATCAAGGCTTTGGGCGTTGGGGGGCGATCGCTCGTTCTCAATGCTCGGGAAAAGCGAATGTAGCGAAATGACCAATAGACACCGACGTAGAGCGCTACGATGCCTAGAAGGGCGAGTGCTACCCCCGCCCCTGCTCCCGGATTGGTGATCGCTGGATTGGGCGATCGATTTTCGGACTGAAGAATTACTGTGGAGAAGAGGAGCACCAGCGTTGACACAACCGCCAACACCGCCTGGATCCAAAGGCTGATCCAGCCTGTCATACGAAAGGCTTGAGCGATGCGCTGCACCGCCACAGGTAGATTCGGTCGATCGAGTTTGGATGCCATAGTGCTTGACGAAAAACCAGAAGCGGTGGCAGGTCACTGAACATGAGGCTGACCGGCGCAACCCGTTCCCCTAACCGTATCATTTAATCACTAGGAGCTAATCAATGGTAATGGACTGGGGGCCCTGTTGATGTCCATTGGTGTCAGTGGGGGGCGTGGAGGGACGTCCTGCCTGCTTGTCGAGCCAGCTTTTCACCGGTTCGTCGGTTAAATTAAGGCGCAAGATGCCGCTCACAAAACCGCCGAGAAAGGCTACGGGCTGAGATGCCAGTTCTTTCAGCAGCGGGGATAGTTCGTTTGTAAACATGGTTGTTCTCCTCACCAATGGGACGTTGAGCCGCTGAGGGCGACTGCCTAAATTGCCATCTAGATGGCACGATCTACTGATGTCTACCTATGTAGGTCTACTGTAGGTCTGCTGTCTACTTATATAGTACGAAAATCTGGAGGTTGCGGCAGCCGAAGGTAGACGGCAGAAGGTAGAACTCCCAAGGACTGAATCCTGAGTCCCAATTCCCGAATCCCAAGGACTGAATCCCAAGGACTGATCACTCAACATGGCCGCCCCATAATCAAGCAAGTTTACTTATCTTTAGAAACCCCAGGTGAAGCGATCGCACCAACGTAAACTTTTAAATCTTTTTGCCGAACTTAAGGACAAAAAACTATACAAAATGAACGATTCTATGGGGTTCGCAACAATTATAAACAAAACATAAACAAACCTTATATGTCAGCAAAGAAGATTCGAAGTTGTGCTTATTGGATTCCTGATATAGTTTTTGGTGAACCTCAATGTTTAGCTAAGAATTAAGCAAGTGGATGGCTTTTGTTCGCCTGCCATCTTGGTTTGTGTAGGTTCGCCCCTGATACAGGTTGCCTGTTGAGATAGATACGGCCTGCTTAGAGCGCTCCGCTTGAGCTAAGCAGAGGGAAATTTTGTTCGGATCTCAGCGATTCATTAGGAAGGGAAACGATGTCTTATTCACAAACGAGAACCCAGTCGAAAGCTGGGTATGATGCCGGTGTTAAGGATTACAAATTAACCTATTACACGCCGGATTACACACCTAAAGATACCGATATTTTGGCTGCATTCCGGATGACTCCTCAGCCTGGAGTGCCACCCGAAGAAGCTGGTGCAGCGGTTGCGGCTGAGTCTTCCACAGGAACCTGGACGACGGTTTGGACAGACTTGCTGACCGATCTCGATCGCTACAAGGGTCGTTGCTACGACATTCAACCCGTGCGTGGCGAAGACAACCAATACATCTGCTACATTGCCTACCCCCTCGACCTGTTCGAGGAAGGCTCTGTCACCAACCTACTGACCTCCATTGTCGGTAACGTGTTTGGTTTCAAGGCGCTGAAGGCTCTCCGTCTAGAAGATTTGCGGATTCCGGTTGCCTACCTGAAGACGTTCCAAGGGCCTCCCCACGGTATCCAAGTTGAGCGCGACAAGCTGAACAAGTATGGTCGTCCTCTGTTGGGTTGTACCATTAAGCCCAAACTGGGTCTGTCGGCGAAGAACTACGGTCGTGCCGTCTATGAATGTCTGCGTGGTGGTCTAGACTTCACCAAAGATGATGAAAACATCAACTCTCAGCCGTTCCAACGCTGGCGCGATCGCTTCCTGTTTGTAGCAGATGCCATCCACAAGGCTCAAGCAGAAACAGGCGAAATCAAGGGTCACTACCTGAACGTGACCGCTGCCACCTGCGAAGAAATGTTCAAGCGGGCTGAGTTTGCGAAAGAGTTGGGCATGCCGATCGTCATGCATGACTTCTTGACCGCTGGTTTCACCGCCAACACCAGCCTAGCTAAATGGTGTCGTGACAACGGTATGTTGCTACACATTCACCGCGCTATGCACGCCGTGATTGACCGTCAGAAGAACCACGGGATGCACTTCCGCGTTCTTGCAAAATGTCTGCGGATGTCTGGTGGTGACCACATCCACACCGGTACCGTTGTGGGTAAACTAGAGGGCGATCGCGACATCACCCT
This sequence comes from Candidatus Obscuribacterales bacterium, assembly GCA_036703605.1. Taxonomy (NCBI): domain Bacteria; kingdom Bacillati; phylum Candidatus Melainabacteria; order Candidatus Obscuribacterales; species Candidatus Obscuribacterales bacterium. Next base: position 8,369 of record DATNRH010000888.1, read on the forward strand.
TGGTTTCATCGACCTACTGCGCGAAAACTACATCGAGAAAGACCTATCTCGCGGTATCTACTTCACGCAAGACTGGGCATCCATGCCTGGCGTGATGGCAGTAGCATCCGGTGGTATCCACGTATGGCACATGCCAGCACTGGTGGAAATCTTTGGTGATGAATCCGTGCTGCAGTTTGGTGGTGGTACCTTGGGTCACCCTTGGGGTAATGCACCGGGTGCAACCGCTAACCGGGTTGCTCTGGAAGCCTGTATCCAAGCGCGTAATGAAGGTCGTGACTTGGTGCGTGAAGGTGGCGATGTCATCCGTGAAGCTGCCAAGTGGTCTCCTGAACTCGCCGTTGCTTGCGAAGTGTGGAAGGAAATCAAGTTTGAGTTCGAAGCCGTAGATACCGTCTGATCTGAGGCGATGGTGGAGGATGGGCCATAATTTTCAGTGAGTTTATCCTCCCTCCAGTCCATCTTCCCAAGGTCTGAGGTCAGTCATGGATCTCAAAAGAATAGCGAAAGACACGGTCAAGGTTTTGGTGAGCTACCTCACGTATCAGGCTGTGCGGGTGGTGGTCAGCCAGTTGGGTGAGACCAACCCTCCGCTCTCTCTGTGGCTCAATAACTTTTCCACAACGGGCAAAATCCAGGATGGAGAAGTCTATTTAAGCGACTTGATGCGAGCTAACCAAGACCTTGCATTCCGAGTGATGACGGTGCGCGCCCATCTTGCAGAAGAGGTAGCCGACTATTTGCCAGAAATGGTGCGGACGGGAATCCAACAGGCCAATATGGAGCACCGCCGCCAGTATCTGGAACGGATGACGCAGCTTTCAGCGGCTGCTGTGCCGGAGTTAGAAGCTACTCCTGACGTGATGGAAGAGGGCGATCGCTCGTCTGACTAGTCCATGGTTGATCGTCGAGGGTGTGATCTAGAGATCTAGGTCAAGTCCCTCGGTGCCCTTAGCCATGGTGCCAGTCACGTTTTTTCATAATCCACCATTCAGAGATAGAGACCCAAGCTATGAAGACATTACCCAAAGAGCGCCGGTACGAAAATCTGTCCTACCTGCCCCCTCTGACGGATCAGCAAATTGCTCGTCAAGTCCAGTACATGCTCGATCAAGGCTTCATTCCTTGCATCGAGTTCAACGAAACCTCTGAACCCACCGAGAACTACTGGACGATGTGGAAGCTGCCCCTATTTGGCGTTGCTTCTGTGCAGGATGTGTTGGCAGAAGTGAACGAATGCCGCACCGAATATCGCGACTGCTATGTGCGTGTTGTGTCCTTTGATAACATCAAGCAATGCCAAACCCTAAGCTTCATCGTCCACAAGCCTGGTGCAGGCGGCGGTTTCCGCTACTAAGGTGAGACGTAAGTTTGAGGTTTCAGTCTTGAGATCTCAGGGTTGGTGCCGCAACGGCCGTTATTGATCCTACGTTTGGAACAATAGCAGCCCGTTGCAGTTGAGGAGGTAGAATCATCTACCTCCTTTTTTCAATGCGTTGTCATGGAAGGGTGTGGAGGGATGCTGTGCCCAAAGAATAGGGCAGAGTGCTAAGCTAAGGTGCATTTAGCCGCTACTGCCATACCTGATAACGTGCGGCCAAAACGTCATTCATTCGTCAGTGGAGCGATCGCCCTGTGTCTCCGTCAGAGTCTGCCGTCACTCGGGTCGTCAAGATTATGATCGTGGACTCCGACCCGGTGTTTCGGTTGGGGTTTCGGTTGGGGCTGGAGCGTTTTTCCGATCTTCAGGTGGTGGCGGAAGCCGAGACGGGGGCGATCGCCCTCGATATCCTTGCTGCCCGATCGGCTGAAGATCCCCTTGATCTGATTGTTCTAGAAGCTGCGCTAGGAGCGAGTGACTCCACAGCCCTGCAAGGGCTAGACCTGTGCCGACAGTTGAAGCAGGATCAGCCTGATCGCCCAGTCTTGCTCTTAAGCGATCGCTCGGAAGCCATTTTTATTGCAGCGGCGCAGCAGGTGGCCGCTGATGGTTATTGTCCTCGCCAGGCAACAGCAGAGGTGCTGGTGGGGGTGATGCGTCGTCTGCGGTCGGGTCAATCGACGTGGTTGCTTGCTGACGAGGGGGCGATCGCTCCTGCCGATGACACACCTAGGGCGATCGGGCAACCCGTGGGCCCCTGGGCCAGGCTTTGGCGACGGACTGGACAATCAGGACTGCAGCAGATCGACGATGCCCTAGCTGCGATCGCCGCCAGCCTAGAGGGCCCCATGGGCGAGGTGGAGCGGCTGATCATAGAAGGGCGACAGCGGGAACTGCAGGCAGCTCGCTGGCTGGTGCGGCGCTGGCTGGTACCGGATGTGCCTAGGGTGGAACCCGAGCCAGAGCCGGAATCTCCACCCCCACCCCCAAATGAGACCAGAGCGATCGTGCAACTGCCGGTGCCGGGGGCCCTAGAGCCGCAACTGGCCGCAGTGCATGATGTGCAATCGATCTTATTTGACGCGGTGTTGGCTAAACTGCAACAGCCGCTGGTTAACCAAACCCAGATGCCTTTAGAGATTGATGTGCTGCGAGAGGAAAAGCGGCGGGAACTGTGCTACCTGATTTTGCGGCGATTGGAAGCGATCTTGGATGAATTGCGCTACTCTCAGGTGCAGCCGGATGAGCTGGCCAATAAGCGATCGCCCATTTTGCTCGATCTATGGCAAGCGGTGATCATTGATTTCCTGGGACGCTACTACACCGTTTCGCTCAACGATCGCTCGGTGGAAGTGGTCGCCGTGATTCTAGACGATCAGGAACGCATTCAGCGGGAGTTTCTCGACCCCATTCCCTTTGTGGCAGACTGGCTAGCCCATCTCCTGTTTCAAACACCGCTGTGGGTGGAACGAACGGCCTATCCGGTGGGCAATCCGGCAGCGATCGCCCGCGCAGAGCTGATTCTTGACCATTTGGTAATCCAGTTAGCCAATGCTGTTGTGCAGCCGTTACTAGAGCACTTTGCCACCGCAGAGCCGATTAAACAGACGTTCTACGATCGCCGCGTCATGTCCTTCCGGGAGATGGAGCGCTTCCGCAATGATCTATCCTGGCGCTATCGGTTGACCCGCTACTTTGCGGAGCCGACGGATATGTTTGAAAGTCAGTATCGCTTATTTGCCCTGCGGGGACGCACCATTCGCCAAGTGGCTGTCTATGCACCGCGCACCCAGGATTTAGAGCAACTGTCTGGCTTACCCTACGTGGTGACCCTGGCCCTAGAAGCCCGTGATTCGGTGGCTCCTCGCCTGCGGGCAGCGATCGCCTTTGTGGGCAGTGGCGTTATCTATGTGTTGACCGATGTGGTGGGTCGCGGCATTGGGTTAATTGCCCGAGGCATTCTCAAGGGCGTGGGCGATGCTTGGCAGGATAGCCGCTTTAGTCGCAAGTAGGAAGCTAGTACTCTGAGGCGGAGGTAACCCGCCTAGTTGCTAAGGCAGGAATCCTTGTGTGTCCTGAAGTCTTTTTCGTTTTTCTGTCTTCGTTCTTCGATCTTGCGGCACTAGTCTACCGTAGCGCTTCATCCTGGGAAGGACTCAGGGATGGCAGGCTAGACATCAGGGCTGAGTAGGGATGGGTCATTTGTAAGTAGCACTGGCTGATGCCAAATTGCTCATGCAGGGAGGTTTGCAGCTCTGCCAGGAGGCGATCGCGGCCGTCTACATGGGTGGGCGATACGGAAAGATGGGCGGCGAGCATTACCTGACCGGGGGCGATCGCCCAGAGATGCAGGCGCTGAACTTGGCTGACGGGCTCAAAGTTCAGTAGATGGGCACGAATGGTGTCCACATCTAGGTGGGGCGGAACGGTTTCGAGCAGCACCCGTAAACTTTGCCAAATCAACGGTAGGGTGGCCACGCCAATCAGACCTGCCACTAGTAGACTAATCAGACCATCCGCCCAAGTCCAGCCCCAGAGGGCAATGGCGATCGCTGCTATCACAACGCCTACGGAACTAGCCGCATCAGCAACCATGTGCAAAAATGCGCCACGGATGTTCAAGTCATCGTGGCTATGATGGTGCAGCAACGATGCATTCAGGGTATTGATGCCAAAGCCTACCAGCGCCGTGATCAGCATGGGTCGGCTCAAAATATTTTCATGGGGCGCTTGCAAATGAGCGATCGCTTCCCCACCAATCCACAGGGCGATCGCCAACAGTCCTAATCCATTCACCAAGGCCGCCAAAATTTCGATGCGGCGGTAGCCAAAGGTGGCGCGATGGGTGGCAGGACGCTGGGCCAGCCAACTGGCCAAAAGCGCTAGCCCCAAGGCCAAGCAATCGGAAATCATATGCACCGACTCCGCCAGCAGGGCTAAGCTATGGCTAAACTGAGCGATCGCCCCTTCTGCCAAGGCGAAACTGCCCATGAGCACCAGCGCTAGCCAGAGCCGTTGAAGTTTGGCTGCTGCTGCCTCCGGATCATGGGTCGGATCCGGGGGGCAACAGTCGCAGGTGATTGGGTTGAGAGGGCCAGGGTGAGGGTGCAACATGCTTCGATCGGGTTCAGACAGGTCAAACAGGATACAGCAGAGGATCGCTATGCTCCATTCTAGTGTGACGGGAAACGGTTGGTTTTGAGCCATGGATCTGGGCCCCTACAGCAGCGATCGCTCCATTGCGGATGGCCGGTGGGGGGAACACCCTACCCCTGCAGGGCAATATCTACACTGGGCGATCGCCCAATTTCTTGGAACAATGGAAAGCATCACCCCCTTTGAGGTCACCCATGAAGAATCTTGCCCAATCTTTTTACGCCTGGTATCGCTCCACCCTGCGTAACGCCAAGTATCGCTGGATTATCGTGATTGCAACGATCGTCTATTTGATCAGTCCCATTGATCTAGCGCCAGATTTCATTCCTGTCATCGGTTGGTTGGATGATGGCATCATTGTGACCTTGCTGGTGACGGAGCTGTCGCAGATGGCCATGGAGGTTTTGAAAGCCCGCACCGCTTCGAAGGCTAAGAATCGCCAAGAGCCTGCTACCCCTGAGCCGGTTGTCGTCGAAGTGATGGACTCGTAATCTGCGGCGGAACTTGATCTTGTAGTCGCCACCAGTGTTTCCTGAGCGAAGTCGTTGGCGTAGCCGCCCCAAGGGGGCTAGGGAACGCTGGTTGGGGTATCAAAGCGATCGCTTGTCTTGCATCAACAGCCTAATCTCCAGCTTGGTCACTGCCCCGTAGACTATGCAGGAGATCTCGTGTGGTAAACGGCTTGGCTAGGAAGCCTTGAAAGCCTAACCGTTCCGATTCGGCGATCGCCTCGGCAGAACTCAGACCACTCATGGCGATCGCTCGCACCTGCGGATCCAAGCGTCGTAGCAGAGAAATGGTGGTTAACCCATCCAGCGTAGGCATCATCACGTCCATCAAGACGCAGTGAATCTCCGGCCCATGCTCAGCAAAGAGAGCGATCGCCTGGCCGCCGTGGTTTGCGGTTAAGACAGTGTAGTTGTAGGTCTCCAGGGTCGTTTTGGTGATTTCACAGATGGCTTCTTCGTCATCGACCACCAAAATGCATTCTTGATGCCCAGCTAGGATATCTAGCTCTGTTGACATAGATATAGCTTCTTGCTGGCAGGCGGGTAAGAAAACGGTAAAGGTGCTACCCTGTCCCGGTTGGCTTTGGACATCTAGAAAACCGCTATGGCTTTTGACGATGCCTAAGACGGCGGATAAACCTAGCCCTGTGCCTCGTCCTGGATCCTTGGTGGTGAAAAAGGGATCAAAAATACGATGGATAATATCTGGCGGAATGCCGGTGCCGGTATCTGAGACGGTGACCACAACATAATTGCCAGCCGCTCCATCTAGATAAAGACGCGCCTGTTGTTCATCAATACACTGGTTCTGAGCAACTACGTCCAAGATGCCGCCCTGCAGCATAGCATCACGGGCATTGACACAGAGATTCATGAATACCTGATGCAGTTGGGTAGCGTCGCCGGAAATATTCCACAGATCGGGATCAACATTCATGGAAACAGCGATCGATTTCGGTAAGGTTTGCTCAATAATTTGCTTGATCTCGGCGAGTAGGTAGTTAATTTTGAGCGTTACTCGCTTGCCCTCAATGCCTCGGGCAAAGGATAAAATCTGCTGCACAAGGGTGGCACCCCTATGGGCACTGGTTTCCAGTAAATTGAGTAG
>DATNRH010000889.1 GCA_036703605.1 Candidatus Obscuribacterales bacterium
GCGGTTCTACAACAACGCTGGGCCTGCCTTTCCGTTTGCCCGCATACCTAATGCCGCTCTTCCAATTGGCATCGTAGGCACAGACGCCAAGGTCGGTATCGGTGACGGTCAGTGGGTGATCTTTGGCGGCTCCAAGGAATACAGCCCGTCATTCTATTTGATGACCAACAGCTATCAGAGCATCAGCACCAAAGAGATTGACAGCATTCTCGATGACTATTCAGACTTTGAGCTTTCCCGCATTCAACTAGAGTACCGTGACACACGCGACCAGGGGCTTGTGATCTGCCACCTACCCCGCGATGTGCTGGTGTTCGACGTAACGCTGAGCGGAAAACTGGGTGAGAATATCTGGTATCGCTGGGATTCTAACGATGAATCTTACCGGGCTATCAATGGCGTATACGACCCCCGCAACGTCCGCAATGAGGCGTCCAGTTGGATCTATGGCGACAAGCAGGATGGCACTATTGGCCGCCTTGATGAAACCATAGCGACACAGTACGACGAAGCCATTGAGTGGGAATGCCAGACTCCGCTAGTACGAGTGGGCACGACTGTCAAGGTTGCCGAGCTAGTCACAGCCCCAGGCCATAGCACCATCAAGGATGATGTGGTGTATTTCTCCACCACAAAGGATGGCGCATTGTTTGGCCCTTCTGTGCTTGCCCCTCGTGGCGAGCGTGGCGACTATCAGCACCGCATCATCATCCGCAGGCTTGGCGACTATCCCCGCTGGATGGGCATCATGTTGCGCGGATTCTCCAAAGGCGTCTTTAGCGTAACCGGCGTTGAAATTAACGAGGTGAACTGATGCGACAGGACAGCCTTCTATCATACGGCGACCTGGAGCGCCTTGGATGGCCTAACTGGCTGGTGGATGACTACCTAGGCAGGATCCGAGAGTTTACGCCACAGAGAGGCACTGAGGCTGATCCCAATGGAATCTATGTCGCCAACCTTAATGGCAGGTATATCAAGACGGATGCCACCGTAGCCCTTTGGTTCAATCCTAACGCTGGTGAAATA
>DATNRH010000890.1 GCA_036703605.1 Candidatus Obscuribacterales bacterium
AGCATCGTGATGATCGTCTATGCCATGCTTACTGGCGTATCGGTTGGTGCTCTCTTTGCCGCCGGCATGATACCTGGGCTTCTCATGTCCGTATTGGTTGCGGGCTATATCGCAATACGATGCTGGTTACAGCCCGAGCTGGGCCCCGCGTTGCCCAAAGAGGAACGCGGAGACTGGAGCGAAAGGTTCCGTTCGCTAATGGCTGTCGCACTGCCCATCGGCATCGTGGTCATGGTCCTCGGCTCCATTCTGTCCGGCATCGCGACTGCCACCGAAGCCGCCGCCATCGGCGTGCTCGGCTCCCTACTGTCAGCGATGGTCCACCGCACCCTTTCGCTGAACTTGATTAAGGAAGCCTTGCTTCAGACTCTGCGCCTGACTTCCATGATTATGTGGATCATCCTGGGCGCTCAAGTCTTCAGCACGGCCTATAGCGCTATGGGCGCCCAGCAGGTGGTGATGGACCTAATGGCAGCCATCCCAGGCGGCGAGTGGGGCGCGCTCGCTGCGATGTTACTGCTCCTCCTGCTCATGGGCATGGTGCTCGACCCGATAGGCATTATGCTGATCACGCTGCCGGTGTTCATGCCAATCATCACGATGTACGGGATTGACCCGATCTGGTTCGGTGTGCTGTTCGTCATCATGGTCGAAATCGGTTATATGACCCCTCCTTTTGGCTTCAATCTTTTCTATTTAAGAGGTGTCGCACCACCCAGTATCAGCATCGGGGACATCTACACTTCGGCGCGTCCGTATGCTGCAGTGATTCTGTTTGGCCTGCTTCTGATCATAGCGTTTCCGGGAATCGCTCTGTGGCTGCCGAAATTGCTGTTCTAGCCAAGCGCCGTGTAACGTACGAAAGTTTAATTATGGGGAAATGAAACTCGGCTTGACCGCCCACGTAGTCATAATCACCGGAGAGGGCGGCGTGATCCCTCTGCCGTAGAAGGAGTATGCGCCGAGGGTGGTGCACCTGATACTGACAGTCGGGCGGCGTGGCCGACGCCGATAACTCTGTAAGCGGTCTACTAATCACACCTACCCAGGCCTGACTCAGAGCGGTAAGGTTGAAGTAACTCCCTCCATAGTTGCAAAGGCTATAGTGCAGGTATGGAGGAGGGCACTTCACATGCACCTCACACTTATGAAGAAATTCAGCTAGATTGGAAGGATACGTTTTCCATACCGCTAGGCATGATTGATGCATAAAAACTTGTTTCGATGATGTTGAATGCAGTCAATGAAGGTCGACTCACGCTCAATGAGGTTGCCCGCCTCACAGCGGAAAATCCGGTGAGGAGGTTTGGTTTCTTCCCGAGAAAAGGGGTGATGCAGATTTTCCGATTGTAGATATGCAGCGCCAAGTAATTTTACTAAAAAGGGTATGCTATCGAAAGCTGGCTATACTAGCTGGGAAGGTATGAAAACGAAGGTATGATTGTTTATACTGTAGCCTGTAAGAAGTGGTTGCCCAAGATGGAGAGGTAGAGGTTGATCCTGGCTATGGGAACTTTGTTCCAGGCACTGCTTACTGGCAGTTTATTTTTGATTTTCTGCTGCTTTAATGATCTTTCTCAAGTGGTGTTGCGGTAGTGCCAGAAAAAAGTATAAGCTTTT
>DATNRH010000891.1 GCA_036703605.1 Candidatus Obscuribacterales bacterium
CATATCTGGAAGCTTTGTAAAAATCCTTGTGTTTGGTTCGTATGTTACGTGCGATTTCTCTTTCAGGAAACAATTCCCTTTTTCGTTGAAGGCGGCGCTCTTCCCACTTGCTCTGGGGAAGGTCTTCTTCTTCTTGTTTAATTTGTGCTTGTCGTTCCTGCCGGCTCTGCTGGGCTCTTTGTGGAAACTTTTCGATGGCTGTACTGGTTTTTTCCCTGGTGTGACTTTTTGTCGGGTCAGCACCACCAACCACCATCTTTTTTACATTGCGGTAACCAGGCGGGTTGTACCCCCTTCCAATTTCCCTGCCAAGCAGAGCATGTGTTATACCCACTGGCCGTGCCTTTGGCTTTCTGATCTGGTCGGCTGCCCAGGCAATTTGTAGGCGTTCCTCCTTTTTGGCATCCCTGAGTGCCTTGATCTGGTCCTTCTTTTTACCCATAGTATTATATTGAAGAATAGAAAAAAAAAAGCGATTGTTGTGCTTCACGAGACAGCCCACAGACTGAGACTGTTCATGATATGGTCAACCTCTTGCCCGACGTTGTAATCAGACGTGTGTTGTACTTTGCCAAAGTCAATCACATTGAAGTGTTTGCCATCCCATAGAATGTTCCTGCTAGCGCCCTCCCTAAGGTCCATGTGCTTAATCCCCTTGCTGTGGAGGTGACTAATAGCCTTGGTGAGATCCTTCCTCAGTTGGGCCTGCTTGGTGCGTACAAGAAGCTTCCCCCCCAATTGGCCCCTCCTGCCTGGGATATCCCTCAGTGCCTGCCCTGCGCGTGGCATAATTCCCTTGTTGCCCACAGAGCCAGCCAGGTTGGGTATCCGCTTGTGGTACCCTATAGCCTTGTGTGTTTGCTTCTCTTGTGAGCCCATCTTCTTTTCGTAAATCTTGGAGGCGTCACAGGGGGAGGAAGTGTGTTTGGCAATAAAGCTCACCAGCCCATTCTTGGTCTGAAAACATACTTTCTTGCCAGTCTTGGCCATTGTTGTTCTAGTGTTGTCCTTATAAGAAGAAGAAGAGAAAACAACCATGCCAGGACTTGGAAAAGGAGGTCGCGACCCACGGTATGGGCAACTAAGAACACTGACCCTGCCAAGCACACTAACCCCAGCACAAAGGGAGCGCATCGACGACTTCAAGTACGCCTACGACAGGGCAACAACCCCAGCGCAAAAGGCACACATCAAGAAGCAGATTGGTGCAATAATAGCAAAGGCCAAGAAGGGCCCCGCGCACCGCGCCCCCCGGGGCACCAAGGCTGTCCAAGGAACACTGTTAGGTGACGGCTATGTGGCCCCTCCCGGTTTTGTGCGCCCCCCTGCCAAGGACAAGAGGGGGACGTGCCCACCCCCACCCAAGCCTGAGGGCACACACTGCGTGAAGGGATTCTACAGAAAAAACAGAAAGAAGTAATGGCTGAGGAGCTTATTATATCACTCTTTGCCTTGATGGCTCTTGTTGGGTCAATTAATTTTCTATCAGTTTTGGTAACCGAAAAAACAATACCAGAACACACCAACAGTAACCATGGGGGACATCATCGACGAGAGGGGCAACACCATGCCTGTGCCAGGCAACGGGCGCGCCAAGCGCGCGAGGATTGACAGAGAGGGCAACCTGGTTGCTGGTGGGGATTCTTATTATTATGAGGCGGACAACACACGCACCTCTATCAGGAGCAGACTTGCCCCTGCCACGGGGTGGGATATAACCACCACTGGTGCTACTAGGGCACAAGCTATTAATGCCAGCACCATTACAGCCACTGATGGTAACATCCAACAATTGGCGGCAGTGGTGAATGCACTAAAAGAAGACCTCATTAACAGGGGAATGATAGGATTGTAAACACACAATTCTAAGTGTAAGGCTAACACAACACAAGACAAGCAATGGGGGACATCATTGACGAGTACAACAACAGAGTCCCCACCCCGGGAAATGGGCGCGCCAAGCGGGCAAGGATTGACCGAGAAGGCAACCTTGTGGCCACCAATGTTTACTACTACACCGACTCTGACTCCCAGACTGTGGCAAGCAGAGCCTCTCTGAGACAACTCCTCACCGATTCCGAGGATGTGACCGCACCAGGACCTGTGTCCTTGACGGTCCCCATCACCACCTTCTCCGCCAATGTGACCGTGCCTGATGGCACCTTTGTTGGACAGCGCAAAGTGTTGGTTGCCCTCTTTGCTACGGCCACTGCGACTTTCACGACCACTGTGGGTGCCTGGACAGTGCTCACCTTCCCAGCCGTTGGGGAGAGTGTGTCTGTTGTTTGGCTTGGTGCTGGCGTTGGGTGGGCCGTGATTGGCACCAGTGCTGGTACTGGGGCTGTGCTGGTTGGCCCTACCTACAGCTAATTTAATTGTTTGTTGTTTTTATTATAAAGTGTGAATAAAACGGCCTTGGGTAGCACTACTAATTTCTATGGATATGATCACTACAAGATGGGAGATATAGTGGACGAGTTGGGCAATACCCTGCCTGTGCCGGGCAACGGGCGCGCCAAGCGCGCGAGGATTGACAGAGAAGGCAACTTGGTGGCCAACAACCTGTACTACTATGACAGCACCAGCGTGCGTAGGAGTGTGAGGGATGGGCTTATTTTTGTGGACCAAAACAACCTGCTGAGTTATGGGGCTGTGAAGGACGGCGTGCCAGGGGTCAGTGGCCCCATCAACGACGCGGCGTTTGCGGCTGCTGTGGCTGCGGGGGTGGACAACCTCACCATCCCCTGTGGCAACTACTACTTTTCATCGACCATTGTGCTTCCCGCGGAGATGACACTGCAAGGAGAAGTCAAAAACTGCACCATCATCCAGAGTGCTGCTGCCATTGCCGTGCAGACCAACCTGTTCAATGTGGTGAGGAACCTCTTCATTCTCAACAACAGCGGCGCAGCAGGCACTGCGGCCATTGACATGCAGGGCAGCCAGCAGACCCTGGTGGAGAACGTGCGCACAGGGGCGCTGGTCAGCAATGTGTATGACACCGCCATCCGCATGGAGGCCACCGCCGGGTCCAACATCAACACCAACACCGTGAAGGACTCCATTTTGAACGGCAACGTGCTGGCCCTCGAAATTGACGGCACCCTCAGTGCGGCTTTCGGCAACTCGCTGCTGAACAACATTTACGGCACACTCAGTGCGTCCACCAACGTGGTGTTGATCACGCAGGCTTCAGGGACGGTCATCCTGGGGGGGAGCATGGAGAGCGTGGGAGCCACCAACGGCATCAACCTCAGCACGGGCGCTCTCAACACTTACCTGAGCATCCCCGCCACTCTGGGCACCATCACCAACGACTTTGTGGAGACAGAGACGGCAGACAACGTCATCCTTGGCGATACCGCC
>DATNRH010000892.1 GCA_036703605.1 Candidatus Obscuribacterales bacterium
CATCCACGATCGCTGCCGCCAAACCTGTCTCCGCCTGGATTTGATTGACCACCCGTTGGGGATCTTCGGGCCCCAGGACGATGAACTGATCATAGGGAGGCAGGGTGCCGGTGACATCATCAATCAGGCGGGCCTGCTCTCCGGCTAGTTGGTAAAACATGCCCGGTCGTTTAAAGACTTTTTTGGCGATCGCTCCCACCAAGAACGCAAACACCACCCGCCACGGACCGGAAATGTCTACCAAGGTCTGCATGCCGCAGGCGGTGGCTAGGCTGGAGGTGGGCATGAAGTAGTAGCACAGACGGCGGGCCACCCAGCCGGGCTGTACGGTGGTGGGGTGGCGGAAGCGATCTTGCATGATGGCGATCGGAGTTTCGCCGATGGTGACAATATCGCCGGGCTGGGCATGGGGCATGACGTAGCGCTTCACCACTTCTACTGGATCATCTAAGTGGGTGAGCAAATGGGTTTTCACCGGCAAAATATTAGCTCGCTCGCTCGCTCGCCACTGGATAGGCGCATCGGGGCTGGGAAACCTGAGGGGAACAATCACATGGCGCGTCTTGGGTACTCGCCCTTGGGGCCCATAGGTGACATAGCGCACCTTAATCCAGGCGGCCTGCAGCGCCTCTAGCTGATCACCCACTACATCCAGCACCACCTCCATGCGGGTGGTCTTGCCAATTTTGACAATATAGCCAAACCAATAGCCATCCTCGCGGGCATCGGCATCGGGATGGCAGGGAGTGATCTGCAGTGTATGCTGAACCGTGTCGAGACTGTCTTTGGACAGCAGCGTTGCCGTTGCCGAGACCTCCGGCACCATCAGCTCTAGGCGCTGGGTTTGGTTGACAAACTCCATATCGCCCACAATGCGGTAATGCTGAGGCTCATAGACATCTAGATTCCAAGTGCCTGCCCGCAACTGCAGCCGATTGCCCGGTCGCCGTCGATACTGCACCTCAATGGCGATCCATCCTAAAACCAACAGCAGGGCGATCGCCCCGATCAAAATCCCCAAACTCCCCATCACAGCCTTCTCAGTGGTATTGCTTCACTCTATAGCACAAGCATTCTCTCAGAGTCTGGCACACATTGCACTGCGGCGGTTCTCGATTGCTCCCATAATCTTCACGAGGCTCAACCTCTACCCGGATGGATTCGACCACGGCGGTAGGTGCTTACTTGATGATCTAGGGGCGATCGCCCACGATAGCCCAGAGCATCCTGTACCTTAGGGGCAGTTCCTCATCATGGGGATACCTGATTGTCCGGCAAGAACTAGGGAATTCCCCTAAATTGCCCGGAGGAATTTGAATATTTGTTTGCAAATATTTGTAAACTATTAGGAAATCCTTAGCAAATCACGAGTCCACCCGTTCCGCCTATCCGCTATCCATGTCGTCTAGGGAGTCTGTAATGAAGCAATTAATGCTTGCAGAACGCATTTGTTTAATTGGGCATTTGGTGTCCATGGCCTTCGGCTTAGCCGGTCTGTTGCTGGTGATGCCCCATCCAGAATTTCTCAGCCATGTGCCTGCTGGTCAGACCATGTTCCGCTGGAGCATGGCTGGGGGTGGCGTAGTTTACATTGTCTTAGGAGCGATCGCCGTAGCGCTCTATGCCTACCGTACTCTAGGTTTACGGAACTGGCTCACCTTTATGCTTCCAGCGGTGTTCCTCTCCCTAGGCAGTGAACTGCTGGGCACCAGTACCGGGTTTCCCTTCGGCAACTATAGTTACCTCAGCGGTCTGGGCTACAAAATATCCGGTTTGGTACCGTTTACCATTCCCTTGTCTTGGTTTTACTTGGGCCTCGCTTCCTACCTCTTGGCCCGCACCGGCTTAGATTCCGTTGAACGTCTCCAGTCCACCGATGTCCTGCGTCCGATGACCTGGTGGCGGCAAATTGCAGCGGTGCTCCTCGGTGCTGTGTTGCTCACCTCTTGGGATTTTGTGCTCGATCCGGCCATGAGCCAAACCGCGATGCCGTTTTGGTATTGGCATGAACCCGGTGCTTTCTTTGGGATGCCCTACCAAAACTTTGCTGGCTGGACAGCGACGGGCTGCCTGTTCATGGGCATTGCTGCTGTCATCTGGTTCCGCCAACCGATTCGCTTAACGGCGGCGCAGCTCAATCTGCCTTTTACGGTCTACGTCGGTAACTTTACCTTTGCCATGGTGATGAGCTTGGCGGCTGGTTTTTGGCAGCCGGTGCTCTTGGGCATTGTTGTGGGGCTTGGGCCAGCGGCGCTGTGCTGGAACCGGGCTAAGTCCATCGAAGCTCAGGGGGCGATCGCTCCTAAGACCAGCATGATGGACGATCCCATGTCTGACCTACCCTCAACCCCCGTTGGAGTCAGCAGTAAGTGATCGACGTGGGTATATCTCAGGCATCTACATGGCTCAATCTTCCTGGATGGATCGCCGTAGCGCTCTTTGTGCTGCTGGTGATTCAGCTTCCTGCATTGGCAATTTTGCTCTCGCGCCTGCTGCAGGGCCCCACTCGGCAACCACCCCTACCGCCGCAGCAGGCGAATCTCTCCCAGTTTGGCAAGGTGAGCGTGGTGGTGCCAACCCTCAACGAAGCCGATCGCATTCAGCCCTGCCTAGACGGTCTCAGCCGCCAGAGTTTTGGGGTGCGGGAAATTATCATCGTCGATAGCCGCTCTCAGGATGGCACGGTTGATCGGGTGAAAACCATGCAGCAACGGGATCCGCGCTTTCGGGTGGTTTACGACGATCCCCTACCTGCAGGCTGGGTGGGTCGCCCTTGGGCCCTGCACACTGGCTTCCTCAACAGTTCTGACCAAAGCACTTGGTTTCTTGGCGTGGATGCTGATACCCAGCCCCAGCCGGGTCTGGTGGCGGGTTTGGTGGCGGCGGCGGAAGCCGGTAACTTTGACCTCGTGTCACTCTCCCCCCAGTTCATCCTCAAACAGCCGGGGGAATTTTGGCTACAGCCGGCTCTGCTGATGACGCTGATCTATCGCTTTGGCCCGTCCGGCAGTGCGATCGCTGGCTCTGACCTAGGATCGGAACGGGTGATGGCCAATGGTCAATGCTTCCTCTGTCGGCGATCGCTGTTGACGATGCTGGACGGCTATAGCAGCGCCCGCAATTCCTTTTGTGATGACGTTACCCTGGCTCGCTATGCCGCCGCCCAGGGTGCCAAAGTAGGATTTTTGGACGGTGCCAAGCTGCTGAAGGTGCGCATGTATGAAGGCATGGCTGAAACCTGGAAGGAATGGGGGCGATCGCTCGATTTAAAAGATGCCGCCACGCCGATCCAAACCTGGGGTGATGTTGCGTTTTTGGCGCTGGTGCAGGGATTGCCGCTGGTGCTTTTGCCGCTGTTGATCGCCCTAGTTGCCCTAGGCTATGCGGCTCCAGTTCTGTGGATTTGTTTGGGCATGAATGCATTGCTGGTGACCATGCGATTTGCTTTGCTGTGGGCGATCGCCTCGTCCTACGATGCCTCCCAGAGCAAGGGCGCATGGGCCTTTTGGCTCTCGCCTTTTGCTGACCCCTTAGCGGTTGTGCGCATTGCCCTCTCCGCCAGCCGCACCCCCACCCAATGGCGTGGCCGTCAGTACGACGCGGTCTAGGGTTTTACTCGGTAACGAATAGGGATAGCTGGGGTCAGTTGGGTTGAGGCTTTAGGTGAACGTTCAAATGTTGGAACGGTTTCAGGGTGTCTGGATGGCCTAACTCATGGGACGATGGCGGATAGGACAGGGCTGGCTGTCGGTAATTAGGGACAGAATGTTGCGGGAATGTTGCAGAAGCGTTTTTTGCGCAACAGCCTACGGTACTGTAATAAACAGTGCAATTTTTCAATTGCCAGCCCTTGTTCACGACACTTAACCGTTATAGATACGTCTTTACATCTGGGTTTCACATGATTGCAAGTCCTCCCCGCACAGTTCGCATTGGTTCCCGCAAAAGCCAGCTTGCTCTGGTTCAGACCCATTGGGTGCGTGATCAGCTTCAACATCACTATCCCGATCGCCACTTTGATATCTCTACGATGAGCACCCAGGGCGACAAGATTCTAGACGTAGCCCTAGCCAAAATCGGCGATAAGGGGCTGTTCACCAAAGAGCTAGAAGTGGGGATGCTCAACGGGGATATTGACTTTGCTGTCCATTCCCTTAAGGACTTGCCCACCAACCTGCCGGGCGGTTTGATTCTCGGCTGTGTGACCGAGCGGGAAAACCCGGCGGATGCCTTGGTGGTGCATGAAAACCACAAAGATAAGCAACTGGACACCCTGCCCGAGGGGGCTGTGGTGGGTACGTCATCGCTACGACGTTTGGCCCAGTTGCGTTATCACTATCCGCACTTGGTCTTCAAAGATATTCGCGGCAACCTCAACACCCGTCTGCAAAAGCTAGATGAC
>DATNRH010000893.1 GCA_036703605.1 Candidatus Obscuribacterales bacterium
ATTACAGCTGTTGAAGGGGGTTATGCAGATAGTTCAACAAAGCTTTACAGTCAGTGTAAACCTGAGGAGTACAGTAATGTCTGACTCAGAAAACTCCTTAAACAAGTTCACAATGTGATCCGCCTAAATATGATGCCAGCCAAACCAAGTAAACTCAGGTCGGCTGGCATAGAGATTGTACCGATAGATTGACTAGACAGAGCTAGATGCTTCCACCATCTGATTTTCTTGGCGCAGATAGGCTTCGATAAACGGATCTAAGTCGCCGTTCATCACATCATCGATGGCAGTCGTTTCCACATTGGTGCGCACATCTTTCACCATTTGGTACGGATGGAACACATAGTTGCGAATTTGGTTGCCCCAAGCTGCTTCCACCATATCGCCACGAATATCAGAGATTTCCTTAGCGCGCTGTTCTTGGGCAATCACCAAGAGTCTGGCCGTCAGCAGTGCCAGGGCCTTTTCCTTATTCTGAAGTTGCGATCGCTCTTGGGTGCAGCGAACGGCTAAACCACTGGGAATATGGACAATCCGCACCGCCGTTTCTACTTTGTTGACGTTTTGACCGCCCTTACCGCCAGAACGGGTGGTGGTAATTTCTAAATCCTTCTCAGGAATATCGAGGGTCACCGATTCATCCAACATCGGCATCACTTCCACACCCGCAAAGCTGGTTTGGCGCTTATCGTTGGCATTGAACGGCGAAATCCGTACCAGGCGATGGGTGCCTTTCTCTGCCTTCAAGTATCCGTAGGCGTAGCGTCCTTCAACTTCTAGAGTGACCGACTTGATGCCCGCCTCATCTCCTTCAGATAATTCTGCTAACTGCACCTTATAGCCATGCTGCTCTGCCCAGCGGGTGTACATCCGCAGCAGCATTTCTGCCCAATCCTGAGCATCGGTGCCACCAGCCCCGGCGTTGATACTCAAGACAGCGCCATTTTGGTCGTATTCCCCAGACAAGAGCTGCTGCAGTTCCCACTGATCGAGCGCTTTTTGCAACGTCTGGGCGGTGGCGCAGGCTTCTTCGAGCAGGGCATCGTCGGGCTCCACGCTCAGCAACTCTAGGACGGCTTGGGCATCCTCTAGCTGCGATCGCCATTGGTCGAGCTGATCGAGATGGGATTTACAGTCGTTTAACTCTTGCAGCGTGCGCTGGGCACGGGTTTGATCATCCCAGAAGTCTGGCTGGGAGGCGATCTGCTCTAGATCGTGGATTTTGGCCGTCAGAGCAGGGACGTCAAAGATAGTCCTGGGTTTTACCCAGGCGTAGCGACAAGGTGTCAAGATCTCGCTTGAGGTCTTGGGTGTTGAGCAGAGAAATCATAGCGGCGTTTTGTCGAAGTCGAATGTCATCAAGTATTTTATTGTAAAGCATGGATGCGATCGCCGTCTGCTGGAAACCATCTCAGGCGACCTCCATCGATCACCTCAAGCTAGGAGCGATCGCTCTGGGCCATTGCCCGATAGCATAGAGTAGTTGAGGCATGGGTTAGGGGCTGGGATGGGAGGGTTGTGTGATTGAGCTATGCGGGGTGAGCCATGGGTTTGGCGATCGCCGAGTGTTGCACGACATTACCGTCACGCTGACGGAACCGCGCATTGGGGTGATTGGCAGCAATGGTTCTGGCAAGAGCACTTTTGCCCGCTTGCTGAATGGGTTGATTGTGCCAGATGCAGGCTGGGTGCGGGTGGATGGCTTGGATACGCGCTACCAGGCTAAGGCGGTGCGGCGGCAGGTGGGGTTTGTATTCCAAAATCCCGATCATCAAATTATTTTACCGACCGTGGCGGAAGACCTGGCCTTTGGGTTGACGAATCTGAAAATGAAGCGCGCCGAGATTCACCAGCGGGTAGATGCCATGCTGATTCAGTATGGATTGAAGGACTGGCGCGACCATCCAGCTCATTTGCTCAGTGGTGGACAAAAGCAACTGTTGGCGATCGCTGCTGTTTTAATTATGCAGCCTAGGTATTTGATTTTTGATGAACCCACCACCCTCCTCGATCTACGCAACCGCAACCACATCCGCCGTATTTTATGGAATCTATCCCAGCCGATCGTCGTGGTTTCCCATGACCTCGATCTACTCCAGGATTTCGATCGCATCCTCTTGTTTGACCACGGGAAGATTGTGATGGACGCACCGCCGGCGATCGCCCTCCCGGCCTACGTGGAGCAGATGGCATGTCTCTAGGTCTTTATGTGCCCCAGCGATCGCCCATCCATTCCTTATCCGCAGGGGTGAAGGTTTTGGGTCTAGCAATTGCCGGTATGGGCCTATTTTTTGTACAGAGCTGGTTTATCTTACTCGGATTTATAGGGCTGGTGATTGCCCTGATGGCGATCGCTCACCTGCCAGGGCGGAGCATCTGGCAACAACTGCGGCCGTTAGTTGTGATTATAGTCGTGATTGTGGCGCTGCATGGAGTGCTGACGAGCTGGCAGATAGGACTAGCGATCGCTCTTCGGCTTCTGGCGTTGGTGGGTCTAGCGATTGTGGTGAGCAGTACGACTAAGGTTTCAGATATGCTAGCGCTGCTAGAACGCTGGCTGTCACCGTTGCGCCATATCGGCATCAATCCAGCCCAGGTCAGCTTAGTGATTGCTATCGCTATTCGGTTTATCCCCGTCTTACTAGAACAACTCCAGGCTATCCAAGAAGCCCAGCAAGCCCGAGG
>DATNRH010000894.1 GCA_036703605.1 Candidatus Obscuribacterales bacterium
TATCCCTGGCAGCCCAAACCCCGCGGCGTATATGGCGACAGTTGCAGCAGTTCCTGGACTGGTGTGTTCGGTCGGGGACCTTGGAGGTGAACCCTTGGGATGGGCTCCTGGTCAGAGACAAGCCCGAGGTTCAGTCACACAGGGTCCTGACTGATCCCCAAGTCTCTCTCCTCCTTAACGCGAACGACAGGGTGCTTCACAGCGCCCTTCTTTTTTGTCTGCTCACGGGGATGTGCTCAGGGGAGGCCTGCGGGCTCTTGGCAGAGGACGTCAGCACCAAAGGCAACCTCGGGCGGTTCGTGCAGATCATGCCCAACCACCTGCGGCAGTTGAAGTCCAAGGCGGCAGAACGGGTGGTGCCGCTGCATCCGGTGCTGGAGCAACTGCTGGACCAACGGCTGCCCACCTCAGGGCGGCTCTTTCCGTCCCTGACTGTGGATCGAGTGGTCAAGCGCTACGCCTACCTGAGGTCCCTGCACAGGGAACTTCATGGCACCGTGTTCCACTCAACCCGCAAGTGGTTCATCACCCAGTGTGAGCGCACCGGTGTCCCTGAGCACTTCACCGCCTCCCTCGTCGGCCATCAGTCAGCACGGTCCGAGAACAAGCTCACCTATGGGCTCTACTCGGCTGGCATCAGTGACACCCAAAAGCGGGAGATCATTGATCAAATCAGGCTGCCTCAGGACGTGGTGCTATGAGCGCATCCCGTATCCCTGACATAGAGGCCTTCGAGGAACGGGCTGCCATTTCTGAGTACGATGGAGGGCTGACGAGGCTACAAGCCGAAGCACTTGCGGCTCAGGAGCAGGGCTTTGCCTCCGCTGGTGCGTACTGGCGGTGGTTGGCTGGCTATGTGAGCAAAAGAGGACTTGGTTAGACCACAAAAAACAACCCCCGTCCGGCTGCCCCTAGTGGGTGGTCGGGCGGGGGGAATAGGTAAGGTATTTTTTTAGTAGGTCTTTGCGCCCGGTGCTGTGCTGACAAGCATCGCTGTTTATCCGGCAGACTCCTAAAATCACACAGGAGAAGGGCTAAGTTTGAGTTGATCGATCTTGGGAATTTCTCAGTAAAAACGCTATTCTGTCGAAGTTAATGACCACTTTTTTATCAAAAACGGCTTGTAC
>DATNRH010000895.1 GCA_036703605.1 Candidatus Obscuribacterales bacterium
AACGCTGAGCCGCAGATTTATGAAGTCCCAATCGGTGAAGAGAAAGTATTCATCGGCTGGACTCAATCTGTGGCGCGACAGTTCCGCTTTCGATCTTCCAAGATTGGGATGGCAGACGAGTTGATCCGTCTCCGCAATCCTGACACGGCTCATGCAGCCTTGTATGAAATCCTCTGGTGCTTGGTTCCAGAGCATATCACCGCAAAGCACACTAGCCCCGAAGCCCTTTTCTTGGCTGTCGATCACGAAGCCCACGGCAAAGATATTTGGAATGCCGTCATTGGCGTCATCAATGATCAATCGGTCAGCGATGAAAAAAAAAGCAGTTCAAAGAGCTAGCATGGGCAAGAGTTGAACTAGGAATCACGCCAGAAGAATGGAACAACTACCACCCAGAACAATGCCTAGCGATTCATGAAGCCTGGATGGACCGCAAGAAAGGCGAAGCCATAGAGCGGGCTCAACTCCAATTCGTGATTGCCCAATGCTCAGGAGCCAAGAAAAGCACAGGAGCCCGATTCAAGCTTAACGACTTCATACCCAAATACGCGAAGCAGAAAGAAACCCCAGAACAGCAGGAAGAGAGACTGAAAAGCTTTTTCCGAGGACTGGCCAGCAAACCCAAAAAGAAAGAATAGAGAATGGCTAGAGGCACAATTGGCACAATGTATGCCGAGCTTGCAGTCCGCGACAAGATGCAGGTGGGGCTGAAGCGTGCCGAGAAAAGGCTTACTAGGTTTGCCGGGAACTCTGCCAAGCTCATGGGGGCGGCAGCAGTGGCGGGCTCTGTCATCATGGCTAAGGAGGCCATATCAGCCGCCTCTGACATGGAGGAAACCGTCAGCAAGTCCAATACGATCTTTGGCGAATCAGCCAAGGAAATGGAGGCGTGGGGCGCGACAGCCGCAAAGACCTTTGGCCAATCCAAAGAACAGGCCATGGCAGCGGCAGCAACGATGGGCAACCTCTTCGTTTCAGCCATGGGCCTAGCCCAAGATGAGGCTGCCGGGATGTCCCGTGAGATGGTCGAGCTTGCATCCGATCTTGCCAGCTTCAATAACACTGAGCCAGATGAAGCAATCATGGCTCTGTCTGCCGCTTTGCGCGGCGAGTCTGAGCCGATCCGCAGATATGGCGTATTGCTCGATGACGCCACGCTGAAGGCTAAGGCGCTTGAGATGGGACTCTACAAGGGCAAGGGGGCGCTAGACCCTACATCGAAGGCTATGGCCGCTTATCAGGTCATTCTGGAGCAGACGACCACAGCGCAGGGCGACTTCGCCAGAACGCAGGACGGGCTTGCCAACTCTCAAAGGACGCTAGGCGCTTTGTGGAGTGACATGCTGGCAACCATGGGCGAGGGCTTGCTGCCAGTCATGCAGGACCTTGTTTCGTGGATGAAGCAAATAGACTTTGACACGATGGGCCAAGGGCTCAAGACAGTCTCCAGTGCCGCAGCAGACACCGCCAGAGACGTTGGAAACCTCGCCAGTAAATTCGGAGACCTGTTTGAGAAGTTCACAATCTCAGGCAGGGCTACGATGATGTTTGCAGAGTGGGCAAACCAAGGATACGACCAAGCGGCGAATGCTCCATTCTTTAGGGACTTCGCCCCAGGCATGGGACCTAAGAACATCCCGACCTATGAGATGACGCCGATGCCAAACATCCCTTTCCGAGATGGAATGGGAACGTCGCCATCGTCAATGAATCAATTGCCCGACTACCTCAAGAAAGGGGCAGACGTTCGGGCTCGCATGATTTCAGACGCCAAGGAAGAGCATGCCGTCGAGATGGCTTTGCTCGATGCTAGGCTGAGTGGGGACAAGAAACACCTTAGAAACATTGAAGAGTCGATCCGTCTTGCAGAGCGAGTGAACGAACTTAAAAAGCAGGGATTTAACATAGATCAAGCCTCACAGATGGCCCTTGCCGAGGCTGATAAACGCTCCCTCTTGATAGAGCAGGAACGCGCCAAAGTCAAAGAACAGGCATCACTGAAAGAGCAACTGGACCGATTGGGCGGCATGGACATCATGACTGCCGAGGTCAACTCTATGCAGAAGCGCGGTCTAGGCATGGGCCGGATGGACGTTTCCAACATCACCAAGTCAACGCTTGATGTGGTCAAGAACATTAGCGACAAGCTGACTGATCTGCTAAACCGAGAACCAGCGGAGGGAACATTCTGACATGGCCGCCGAATCCATACTCACATACAAAAAGCCGAATTACCCTAAGACCACCAAGGGCAAGAATGGTGTTCAAACGGTCATCCACTACATTGGCCCGCATTCGACTCTCTCAGCCGCAGAACCAGCAAGAAACGCCGAGTGGGGGGACTATCAAGGCTACGTAACCCGCACGTATCTGGAGCCAGAAATGGACAATACAGATACTTCTCTGTTGATCGTGGACATGGAGTCCACCTTCGACGCTACCGCCTCTCCAGAGGCCGCTGGCACTGTTCAAGAGATCACGTATGAGGTTGAGTGGACGATGTTCCAGCGCAGCATCTTTGAACATCCCTCCTTCGCTCCAAACACTGGCGGCGAATACCAACTCACCGATGATGATATTGTAGCGGTCCAATTTTGGGAGGCGGGAGAGAATCATGAGTATAAAAAGGACTTCAAATATCTGCCGAGCGAAGATGACAAGACCCCCGTCACCCTTAGCACAAATGCCAGAAAGTGCGCCGAGGTCATACTAAAGGGCATCGACACCTACGAGGACTACGCCCCAGTCCTTCGCCGGACAACCAAGTATGCAGACGGCAACCCTGCAACCACCGACGCGGGCAAGCGCGATATTGCTGGTCCAGTCTTTGCGGGCAAGCCGACCGGATACGAATATCGCAAGACCGCAGACCGATCCGTAAGGACCGACAGGGACAGGCAGTGGAACCAAGTCGAAGAGTGGATAGGCGCTAAAAAAGTCCTGATCGACCGTGACCAAATATATATCTAATGTTCGGGCTACCTAAAAGGCGCAAGCGTGGAGACTCATTGCTGGACTTCAGCGATGACGCGATCACTTGGATGCGAGCCAACCAGCTAGTCAACGTCATCGGCGGCAAGGTCAAACGCTCTCCCAATGGTATAACGCTGGACGTTACAGGCGGCAAAGGCAAGGGCAAGGGCGTAGACACCAAGCCCCCGCTTTGGGTGACTCTCTACCGCGATCCTACTGGCACTTGGAAAATCTACGCGCAGGACGGCAAAGTTGTTACCCGATCCAATGCCAGTGGAGACGCTATTGGAACGCTTTCAATCTCAGGACTGCCGACAGAGGCGTCACCTCAGACCGTCCTAAAGGGTGATAAGATCAGCGTAAAAATAGACACCAACACCGACGGCCAAGCAACTACGGCAACCTGGACAAAGACAGCGGAGGCAGACCCATGGCCAACGTCTATTGCCACTGAGTTGGCAGGAGGCGAAACCTCGGGGACGGCAGGAGTCCATTACATCAGGATTGCCAGTATTGCCGAGGTGGACGTCACCACTGGCACGCTTGAGCGGACGCAGATCCATACTGGCCACGTTGACTATTTCCAGCCGATCCTTTGCGAGAATGCCGTTGTCACCGCAGTAGGAGGACAAGCTCGTATTCTCCAACGCTTCAGGCTGACTAATGGCGATTGGGTATTTAGGACGCTGGCAGGGGCAGGCACTGGAGGCGAGCCAATCTTCATTGGAGAGGACGCAGGGAAAGCGCGAATCTACTCTACTGGGGACACGTTCATCGCCAAGCTTTGGCAAACTGACATCACCCTTTTAAGCGGTGGTGGAGGCGGGACGCTTGAGATAGACAATGGATCATCGCCTACTGCCACATTCTACGTCTGGAAAGGCATCTGGTTCACGGCGCAGCCTACGGGATTCCCAGCAGGAGCCACCGAATATCATTTCAGCTACGTAACCCCGACTACTGGAGGCCCACCGCCATGATCTTTGTAACCACAGCATCAGGCGAAAAGCACATCGCACTAGCTAGGCGCATGGCTGAAAGCTTCGAGGAATGGGGATGGCCAAAGCTGATCATTGCCACGCCTGAAGAGTATCCAGAGTATGACGATATGTGGAAGGGCAGGGGTCTAAAAACCCGCTTTGCCTATTTCGCCCCAGACCACCACCTTGGCAAGGTTGCCTTCGTGGACGCTGACTGCGAAGCCGTGGGGCCATACCCCGGCGACCCTCAAGTCCCTAAAGGCGGGATGTCAGGCATTGTGACCAGCCGACTCAAGGCCCCTAATGGCCACCGCATGAACTTCCTCGCATCCACATTCCTAGTCTTTGAGAGCGTCCATCAAGCGCGAACTGTCTGCGATGAATGGCACGCTAACCTATTGGAGGATAAGAGGGAAAAGACTGACGAGAACGCCTTGCACCGGGCGACTAAATACATGCCCGCCATTGACTCGGGCTGGTTCAAGATGCCGATGAAGAACCTGCTTCACTTGGCGGCGACACACCCGATTGATTGATGAACAAACAAAGCATAAAAACAAACAGAGTGGATTTCGCATCATCAGATAACGGAATAACAAAGCCCGGAGATTACTGCTTTAGCCCAGAATTTGACTGCATCTATATCATGTTGCCTGGAACTAATTGGGCCGATGCTATCGAGATAAAAAAGAATAGCGTAGGTGGTCAAAGAGTATGGGGATGGGATGGCAATAAAGAAGCGCCAACCCTGACTCCAAGCATTCACTTGCCCGGCGTTTGGCATGGACACCTAATTACCGGTGAACTTAGATCATGCTGACAATGAAAGCCACAGCCCTCCTTACCAACT
>DATNRH010000896.1 GCA_036703605.1 Candidatus Obscuribacterales bacterium
CTGCAGGATCGGCGTTGACTAAGCAGGCATCCGGTGCCCTCAGCACCGAGGATCAGCGTCCCATTCAGCCGGATCTGATTCCGGGGCCCGATCTTGAGGATGATGATCCTTGGATCTAGCCTGATGGAACAGGCCTGAGGAACCTGGAATGGTGCTCAGGCAGAATCTGGGCGATCGCCGGATCTCTGCCCCAGTCAACGAGTACTCTGAGACGAACGTAACCCGCCTAGTTGCTAAGGTGGGAACCCTTGTGTGTCCTGGGATTCCTTTTCGTTCTTCTGTCTTCGTTCTTTTGTCTTGCGGCACTAGCGGCTACTGGTGAACACCTGTTCGGCGGGCCCGGTCATATAAAGGTGGTTGTCGTCTGCCCAGGTAATCAGCAGTGAACCGCCGGGTAATTCTACCGTGGCTTGGCGATCGCTGCGATTGTTCAACACGCTAGCCACTAGGGCTGCACAGGCTCCGGTGCCGCAGGCTAGGGTAATGCCTGCACCCCGTTCCCACACCCGCATTTTGAGATAATCCGATCGCACCACTTGGATAAATTCGGTATTGATCCGTTTGGGGAAGGCGGGATGGTGCTCAAACTTTGGGCCAATCTGCTCAAGGGCGATCGCATCCACATCCTCTACAAAGGTGATGCAGTGAGGATTGCCCATGCTCACGCAGGTGACCGTCCAATCTTGATCCGCCACGGAGAGCGAGATCCCGACTACCTTGTCATCCGCTGCGCCGAGGTTGGTGGGAATCTCACTCGCCAGCAGGCGCGGAATGCCCATGTCTACGGTCACTTGTCCATCGGGTTCTAGCTTTGGTGAAATCAAGCCCGCTAGGGTATGGATACGGTAGGTTTTCTCCGTCGTATCCACACCGTCTGCTGCTTCGAGCTGAGCAACAAACCGCGCCATGCAGCGAATGCCATTACCGCACATTTCTGGCTCAGAGCCATCGGAGTTGAAAATCCGCATGGCGTAGTCGGTGTCGGCCTGCCCCGGCAGGGCAAAAATCACCCCATCTGCCCCAATGCCAAAATGGCGATCGCACCAAGCGATCGCCTCTTCTGGGGTGAGCAGTGGCTCGGCTTGCTGACGATTGTCAATCAAGATGAAGTCGTTACCAATGCCGTGATATTTCGTAAAGTCTATAGCCATAGGAGTGAACGAGTTGAGGGTGAAGCTCTCTATGGATTTAGCATACGTCGAAACTGATGCGAGCAGGCTACCATTCGCTGATATCAGAGCCGCTCCACACTTCTATTTCTAGGTCATGAATATATTGCAGGGCCTGCTCAAGGCAATCGGGCTGGCCCTGCAGCACCAAATCAAACCATCCATCTCCCTCAGCGTTGGCACCCAGAACGGCCGCCTCAATATTCACCGTGACGTGATAGTGAGACACCAGCTTGGAAATCACCGGTTCTTGATGGTAGTGATGGGGAATGCGAAGACGCAGGCGTGTTTGAACCAACGGCTGATCAACGGACATCATGTCTCCTGGTTGGTAAGTAGGTGGACTCAATTAAATGAAAGCTGCCGGGTTTCGACGTCGCTCAACCCTCTTCTCTTAAGGATTGGAGCATGGAGCGACGTCGACATGCTTGCCAAAGTTAGGCCTTCCCACTTAGTAGGGTGAAGTCTCAGCAGTCTGGACAGAGTCGGGACGTTCATCTGCCCACAGATATGCAAGCCTATCGCGGGAATTTTAGCGCCTGACATGTATCAAGAACTGAATCTACGGTAAGTCGATAGGAATAGTGATATTTTTTATTCTATCGATCGCCACTCAGCCCGTCAAGCTTAAACTCTCGTTTCCCGATCGATGATGCGTAGATTAAAGTCTGACTGAGCCGAGGAGGTGATCTATCCACAGGAGGTCTGTGGAGGGGTAATGCCTTAAAGTTCAGCAAAAACTCTTAGATAGTTCCGTGAACTTTATCGTGGGTTCATCCGGATACCCAGGTATAATCCCGTATAGTTCGTATAATGAAAGACACATGCTTAATTAATTCTTAAAAAAACTGATTGATTAAAAGCGCTATCAAGTGTTTTTACGGATAAGTGCTTATCCCTTCTATCTCTTCCTGATGTCGATATGTCACTACAAACCCATAGCAACGATCTAAACCATGAATTAGAGCAACTCATTCAAGGAGTGCTCTCCACTGGACGCATTACCTACAGCGACAAACAGCGATTTTTAGGCTTTTTGATTGCAGGCGAAACCTTGACGAGTCGCCAACTGGCGCAGGTACGCTCCGTGAGCGATCGCCTGCAAATGGGCCTGCTAAAAGTGGTGGATTAACCCCAGCACTGGCCATAGATACCTAGGAATACATCGAGCCTAGTCTATGGTGCGATCGCTCAACCTGGCAGGATTGGGAAAATTGGATTAATAAATCTAGGCGATCGCCAATTCGTTGCTACTATCTCAGCGTAGGGAACGGATCGGATTGTCTCGGATCGTCTAGCGCTGATTCTTCTCGGCGCTTGGTTCATAGAGCTTTTGGGTGCTCATAGCATCCGAAGAGCCATCAATGACCCTTGAGTCTCCATGGCGAGGGCAGTAGGCCGACCTTCGGGCGCTGTCATCGGTGGATCGTCATGCGATCGCGTTCATCCTAAACGCAGCAGAGCCCCTGTTACGCGCAGAATTCCATGCCGATCGTTCCACACACCACAGCAACTTGCAGACCCTCGACAAGGAGTTTTGATTATGGCTGCTATCAAAGTAGGCATCAATGGATTTGGGCGGATTGGACGACTAGTGTTCCGCGCCGGTATTGATAACCCCAATATTCAGTTTGTCGGCATCAATGACCTGGTTCCTCCAGAAAACCTCGCCTATTTGTTGAAATACGACTCCACCCACGGCAAATTTAAGGGCACGGTGGAAGCGGTAGACAGCGGCATCGTGGTGAACGGCAAGCATATTCCCTGTACTGCCATTCGCAATCCTTCCGATCTGCCCTGGGGGGATGCCAATACCGATTATGTTGTTGAAGCAACAGGATTATTCACGGACTATCAGGGTGCGGCGCAACACCTAGCGGCTGGGGCAAAGCGGGTTGTGATTTCTGCTCCCACCAAGGATCCTGAAAAAGTTCGCACCCTGCTCGTGGGCGTCAACCATGACACCTTTAACCCAGAGACCGATGCGATCGTGTCTAATGCGAGCTGCACCACCAACTGCCTCGCACCAGTGGCCAAGGTGATCAACGATAACTTTGGATTAGCGGAAGGGCTGATGACCACGGTTCATGCCATGACCGCCACCCAACCCACCGTAGATGGCCCCAGCAAGAAAGATATGCGCGGTGGACGTAGCGCCGCTCAGAATATCATTCCGGCGTCCACCGGGGCTGCCAAGGCAGTTACCCTAGTGTTGCCAGAACTGAAGGGCAAGCTCACCGGCATGGCCTTCCGGGTGCCCACGCCCGATGTCTCGGTGGTTGACC
Source organism: Candidatus Obscuribacterales bacterium (assembly GCA_036703605.1). Lineage (NCBI taxonomy): Bacteria > Bacillati > Candidatus Melainabacteria > Candidatus Obscuribacterales > Candidatus Obscuribacterales bacterium. The sequence goes on from DATNRH010000896.1 coordinate 3,455, forward strand.
TCACCTTCAAAACCGACCAAGCTACCAGCTATGCTGAAATTTGTGCAGCCATGAAAGCGGCTTCCGAAAATGGCTTGGCTGGTATTCTCGGCTATACCGAGGATCCGGTTGCCTCCACTGACTTCCAAGGTGATCCCCGCTCCAGCATCTTTGATGCCACGGCGGGTATTGAGCTGAATGCCAATTTCTTCAAGATTGTGGCTTGGTATGACAATGAATGGGGCTATTCCATGCGCGTCATCGATCTCATGATGTCTATGGCTGAGAAGGACGGCATTCTCTAGCCTTGAGCCTAGTTGTTCATTTATGAACCTTTGGGAATACTCAGGAGCGATCGCTCTTGGGTATTCCCCTAAGTATCTGGTTCATGTTAGTATAGCCAAGCTATGGGTTACCCATGCGGGTGTAGTTTAGTGGTAAAACCTCAGCCTTCCAAGCTGATGATGGGGGTTCGATTCCCCCCACCCGCTTTAGAGCCTTGACGAAAAACCTCAGCCTGTTTTTGGCTAAGCCTTATGAAGGTTTGAGTCCTCAGGCAGGTTCGCCTTTATCTAGCTACATACCATATACCTCAACCTCGGCAAAGCCTCTGCCAACAGAAGGTTGGGGAAGAAAATTTGTGAAGAGGCGTTGAGGTTGGGGTTTTAGAGTAAATAACTGGCGTTGCTG
>DATNRH010000897.1 GCA_036703605.1 Candidatus Obscuribacterales bacterium
GCAGATAGACACTTTCCTCAGAAAGGGTGGTGTGGAACTGCACAATCAACGGCTCATCTTCAGGACGAATGGGACGAATGATCACCGGCGTATCATCCCGCATCGTCCAAGGACTCGTGTACTGCGTCGGGTACGGACGAATGGCCGGCTTGGGCAGATCGTCCGTGGGTATATCGGCAGGATGCAGCACCACCCGTGCATCCAGGGCAATCAACGAGGATCCCGACAGGCTATCGGCGGGCATAGGGCGGGCAAACAGCGGATTAATGTCGATTTCCTGAATCCAGGGCTGCTCGACCACTAGATAACTGAAGCGCACCAGCAGTTTCTCTAGGGCATCGAGATCCACCGGCAGGCGACCCCGCACCCCTTGTAGGGCTTTGTAGATCTGGGTTTGCTCGATCATGCGGCGGGCCAAGGTGGTATTCAGAGGTGGCAGGGCAATAGCGCGATCGCGGAAGACCTCCACCAACTGCCCGCCGGTACCAAAGACCAAGACGGGGCCAAATTGGGGATCAATGCTGCTGCCGATGATCAGCTCATAGCCGCCTTCTAGGGTAATCATCGGCTGAACCGTCACCCCATGGAAATGCCCTTCACCCACCTTCTCTTGGACGTTCCGTTCAATGGTCTGATAGGCCCAACGCACGGCATCAGCATCGGTTAAGTTGAGCTGCACGCCGCCCACGTCGGTTTTGTGGGTAATGGTGTTGGACAACAGCTTGAGAACAACGGGATAGCCCAGTTGCTCAGCCCATTGGACGGCATCCTCTGCGTTGGTGGCCGTCCCCGTTTGCACGATGGGGATGTGGTAGGCCGCTAGGATTTGCTTGGATTCCGATTCGGTCAGCAAGGTGCGGTTGGCCTGGCGGGCCGCCGTGAGAATTTGGTTCACTAGGGCGCGATCGGGAGCCTCTGCGTCTGAATCTTCTGGCAAGACCGGCGTTTCGTAGATGCCCTTGAGGTTATAGCTATAGCACCACATCAGGTTAAACAACCGCGCGGCCGCATCCGGGAAGCGATAGGTGGGAATGCTGGACTGGTTCAGCATCAGCTCCCCAGCAGTGACCTCATCTCCCCCCATCCAACTGGCCATAATTGGTTTATTCGCCGTCTGGGCGTAGGGCTTCAGACATTCAGCCGTGCGGCTAGGATCGGTCATAGCCTGGGGCGTGAGGATCACCAAGAGGCCATCGCTGTTGGGATCATTGACAGCTACCTCTAGGGCCTTGGCATAGCGTTCCGGTTCAGCATCCCCGAGAATGTCAATGGGATTGCCGTGGCTCCAGTGGGGCGGCAGGATCTCGTTAAGCGCTGCAATGGTTTGATCCGACAATGTTGCAAGCTGTCCGCCGGTGCGAATCAGGGCATCTGTGGCCAAGACGCCGGGGCCACCCGCATTGGTGATAATCGCTAGTTTTGGCCCTTTAGGTCGCCGATCTTGCTTCGACAGCACCTCGGCTAGGTCAAACATTTCGGAAATGCGCTCAATCCGCAAAACGCCACAGCGGCGGAAGGCAGCATCGAGGACGTCATCACTGCCGGCTAGAGATCCCGTATGGGAGGCGGCAGCTTTGGCAGCGGCTTCCGTACGCCCAGTTTTGATGACAATAATCGGTTTGGTCAACGCCACTTCCCGCGCAGCGGACAGGAAGGAACTAGCATTGCCAATCGATTCCATGTAGATGAC
>DATNRH010000898.1 GCA_036703605.1 Candidatus Obscuribacterales bacterium
TGCTTAACCCGAACTGAGGTTAATTTAAGTAGATCTGGCAGCATAGTCGCTACAAGACAACGGCAGCACAACGAGCAGGATTGACTGACTATCGCTGGAGTTGGAAGGATATCCTCTCCTTCCCAACAATAATCTGATGCACTACCCCATAACTGTCGAACTCACGTTGGGCATCAGGATGACCAAGCGCTGCATCAAAAAAGGCTAGCCAGACCATGCCTGACTAGCCCATAACTCATAGATGTTCGGGATGGTTACCAGAGGCCGCCCCTAGGCATACTTGGGCCCCAGACCCATCATGCTGGCATACACAGCGCTTGCGCCCAGCTCATCCTCAATGCGCAGGAGGCGGTTGTACTTGGCAATCCGTTCACTGCGGCAGAGGGAACCGGTTTTAATCTGTCCAGCTCGGGTAGCCACGGCCAGGTCGGCAATCGTGGTGTCTTCCGTTTCGCCAGAACGATGGCTGATCACCGAGGTGTAGCCGTTCCGTCCAGCCAAAGCGATCGTATCCAGGGTTTCGGTGAGGGAGCCAATTTGATTGAGCTTAATCAAAATGGAGTTGCCCGCCTCTTCCTCAATGCCGCGCTGCAGCCGTTCGGGATTGGTGACAAACAGGTCATCGCCGACAAGCTGAACGCGATCGCCCAGTTCATCCGTCAACAGTTGCCAGTTGCTCCAATCATCTTCATGCAGGGCATCTTCAATAGACACGATGGGATATTGGTTGCACAGATCGGCAAGATAGCCAACCGTCTCAGCCGGAGAATGGCTGGAGCCATCATAGACATACTCGCCATCTTTATAGAATTCAGAGGCGGCTACATCCAACGCCAACGCCACTTCGGTGCCGGGCTTATATCCCGATTGTTCAATCGCCAGCATCAACAGTTCCAACGCTGCTTGATTGGACTCTAGGTTGGGGGCAAACCCACCTTCATCACCCACGCCAGTCAGCAATCCTTTACCTTTCAAGACCTTGCTGAGGGCTTCAAACACCTCCGCCCCACAGCGCAACGCTTCCCGAAAGGAACTCGCGCCCACGGGCACAATCATAAACTCTTGAATATCGACATTATTGTCGGCATGGGCTCCACCATTGATCACGTTCATCAAGGGCACAGGCAGCACATTGGCAATGGGGCCACCTAGGTACCGATAG
>DATNRH010000899.1 GCA_036703605.1 Candidatus Obscuribacterales bacterium
ATGATTGCGACAAAAGCTTTTGAAAAGACAGGCGAGAAAATTGGTGAAGCGGTGGGAGGCTTAATCCCCAAGTTCATCAGTGCTTTGCGGCGTAAAAATCCCAAAACGGCTGATGCTATTGCCACCGTAGCTCAACGGCCAGAACTTGCAGAACAGCAGCCTCAGGACTATGGTACTGCCGTCTTGGTTGCTGAGGTTGAGGAGGCTGCTAGAGATGATGCCTCACTGAAACAGGTGATTGAGGAGCTTGCTGCAACTGCTAAAGCTCAGCACCCCATCATTAACAATTTTGCCAAGCTTCAAGAGAAGGGCATCCTTGTTCAAGGTGGAAATGCAGACTTTAGAGGAGCAAACATCACCTTTTGACTCCAGCCGTCGGGATCGGGAACCGATAAAGTAAATCCTGCACAACTGATCTACAGTGACCCGGTGCCTGACCTGCGGGTTTTTCAGGGACGGGAAAAAGAATGCTCAAAACTCAACGCCTGGCTAGCTGATCCAGATATCTCGATGATGGCCATTCGGGGTGAGGGCGGCATCGGCAAGTCTACGCTGATGGCAAAGGTGTTTGCTGAAAGTCAGGGATTTGCGGGTAAGTTTTGGGCAGATGTACGGACGGGTACGCCGATCGCCGCCTTAGCAGAACGATCGCTGCAAGAGTTTGGGGTGTTGCCGGAACAGGTGCGATCGCTGCAAGAAAAGGATCTGATGCTTCGACTATTGCGGCAGTTGCAGCAGGGGCGGTATTTACTGGCGATCGATAACCTGGAATCGGTGCTGACGGCAACTGGGGATTGGCAAGGGGGCTATGAAGAATTTCTGGATGGCTTTCAGAGCTTGGGAAGCGAGAGCGTGTTGCTGTTGGCAGGACGAGAATATCCTCCCAAGTATTTTGGTTGGCGACAATCTCGCTGGCTGACGTTGGAGAATGGCTTAACGTCCAGTGAAGGAGCTGCCCTGCTAGAACGTTTGGACGTGGCAGACACGATCGAAAATCGAGCTACGGTATCGGAGCAAGTTCAGGGAAACCCACTTGCCCTATCGCTGATTGCCGGTTGGCTACGGGATGAGTATCGCCAACCTGAAGAACGCCTGGTGTGCCACCTGAACCAGCACACCGATCTATTTCAACTGGTAGGCAAGCATCGGGGTGAGGCAAACATTAGTGTGGATCGGGTTTTGCAGTGGAGCGTCGATCGCCTGGCATCCGCACAGCAGGATCTCCTCACCCAGGTGAGCGTGTTGCGAGGGGCATTTGATGCGGAACTGGCAACGGCCTTGGTTCTAGAACCACCTGTCAGCGATGCCGATTTACATGATTTAGAGCGGCGTTCATTACTGCAAGAATTACCCAAGCCCAGTCAAGATGCACCCAGGTTGTTTCAACTTCAGCCCCGCATCCGCGAGTTTGTGCAAAAACAAGTACATGATCTGACCCTAGCCCATGAACGGGCGATCGCCTATTTCTGGAGTCATCGCCAGACTGAATTTGCCAGGGATGATACGCAAGCTGCTGCCAGCCACTACGAAGAAACGTTTTATCATCTGTGCAAGTTGGGGCACTATGAGGCGGCGGCTACAACTGTGTTTGCCTGCGATGAATTTTTACGGCGGCGAGGTTATTATCAACTCCTGGTTAACCTTTACAGCCAACTGCACACCAACTGGCAGCCTAGACCAGGCCAACAGCAAAACTACGCATCGGTTTGCAACAATCTGGGGAATGCCTACAATTCCCTAGCACAATACCAACAAGCGATCGCCTTCCATCAGCAGTCCTTAGAAATTGCACGCGAGATTGGCGATCGCAATAGAGAGGGAGGAAGCCTTTGTAATCTGGGGAACGCATACCAGGCATTGGGACAATACCAGCAAGCCATCAAACTTTATCAGCAGGCCTTAGACGTCCAGCGGAGTGTTGGAAATCGTAAGTTTGAGTCTAATTCTCTTGGAGGCTTAGGCGATGCCTACCGTGCCTTAGGAGAGTACGAGCAGGCGATCGACTTCCATCAGCAGTCCTTAGCGATTAGACACGAGATTGGCGATCGCCACGGTGAAGCTAGCTCGTTAGGCAATCTGGGAAATGCCTACTATTCTCTAGGACAATACGAGCAGGCGATCAACTTCCAGCAGCAGTCCTTAGCGATTCAACGCGAAATTGGCGATCGCAACGGGGAAGCGAACTCGTTAGGCAATTTGGGGAGTGCGTACAACTCCATAGGACAATACCCGCAGGCGATCAACTTCCATCAGCAGTCCTTAGCGATTGACCGTGAGATTGGCGATCGCGACGGTGAAGCTACCTCGCTGCTTAACATGGGCAATGCACTAGCCCGGCTCGATCAGCACTACGAAGCCTTGCAGAGTTATCAGCAGGCATTGGTCATTTATGAGGAGCTGAAGCTGAACCACAAGATTGAACAATGCAAGACCGCCATTGCAAAACGCAACAAAATTATCCCAGTTCAGCTACAAACGGCACCCACTCTTGGGGCAGAAAAACGCACGTCCCGAACACGCCAGAGATGGTGGAGAAATGCTTGGTTTTGGTTTGCAGTGGGGTTGGCGATCGCCCTCCTGATTTGGTGGTTGCGATAATCGCTGTAGGAACTCGGATGTTGCGTCTACTAGAGCGATCGCCAATCTTACATGAGCTAAACCGTGGGCTGGGTTTGGAGCTGAAGTTCTAGGCGATCGCCCGGTTGGGGTTCGATAACCTGAGTGGTCAGATGGCGATCGCGTAGCCCCGACCGCACCTCGTCGGTATTGCCCACTGCCCGCAAAAACGATACCAGCAAGCCCTCATACTGCACCTGTCCCGCCGCCGCCGTGGGCAGCATCACTTGCGGCGTCAACCATTCCGCTGCCCGCAAAGCGCTCTCCCGTCCCTTGATGATTG
>DATNRH010000900.1 GCA_036703605.1 Candidatus Obscuribacterales bacterium
AGAAGACAATCGAGATCAAGCCAATGAGCATGGCGGTTTGAGGATCACTGAAAGCCTCAGGATCACCTTGAAAAATGCTGGCACCGCCTACGCCAAAAAGAACGAACACCAGCAATAGTGCGGTAAAGATATAGACCCCGATGACAACAGCTAGAAATAGCAGCGATTGAAAAAACGCGATGCGCCAAAATCCCCACATCCGCCTGTCAACATAGCGCCTAGTGTCATCGATCGATTCAGCTTGTTGGTTGAGGTAGCAAAAACTACGCCGCGAGATGGCGGCAGAGATGGCTAAATATTTAGCTGCTCCATAGGTGAATCCGGCTGCACCAAGCACGATCGATAGGACAATCAGGCCAGGGCTTTGCCCTTGAGACGCCACAATCAAAACGCCAATTGTGCCGACGAGGGGTAGGAGCAACCATAGGATCGCCATCAGACCCAGTTTTAGATATTCCCTAGCGTGGCGGAGATAGAGCTGCAGCCCGATGGTGACTACGTTGCCCATGGTTAGCAGGGTTGAGGTTCCTGAGGATGGAAGATTGGATGCCATGGAAAATAGGAGGGTGAAGGAATGCGATCGCAGTTCACGACTAGCCTAGGCTACAGGGCCATAGACAGCAGCTACGGACAAGTCGTAGGTCTTAACATCCTAGCGATGCCTTACCTATGATCATTGAGGATGGCTAGTGGGCAGAATTAGGTAAGTTAGATGACGAGAGTTTGTGATCGTTAAACGTTTGCTGATCAAAGAAATAAACGCTTCGAATAGGATAAGGAATACTCAGATCGGCTGCATCACAGGCGGCCTTGAGCGCCATGATAACCTGCGATCGCGTTTGACGCATATGTACCGCTTGGGGCAACGACCAATAGCGCACCACCAGGTCAATAGAACTATCGCCAAAGCCCACTAAGTCAACCTCTACTGGCGGATGATTCAGCACACCCTCCACCTCAGCTAAGGCCGTCTGGAGAAGTTGCCGGGCTCGGGGCAGTGGGGTGTTGTAATCGAGCCCAATGGCTAAATCCGTGCGGCGTGCGGGGCGATCGGTGAGCACCTGAACAGCGCTGGTAAACACGATCGCATTGGGAATCACCACCCGCTCTCCTTGGTAGGTACGAATTTCGGTAGATCGCACATTAATGGCTTCCACCGTGCCTTCAAAATCCGCCACAATAATTTGATCATTTAGGCGAAAGGGTTCATTGAGTAGCAGCAGCACCCCAGCCAGAAAGTTCTTAAAAATATCCTGGAAGGCAAACCCGATGGCCACGGATCCTAAACCTAACAGGGCAATCAGATCACCCAAGCCTAGGTCAGGAAAGAGCAAGATACAGGCAACCAGGATGCCCGTTCCCCAAAGCGCCACGGACACAAGCTGAATGAACAGGGCCCGCAAAGATGGACTGCTCACCAGTTTTTCTAAGGTAGCTTTGGTGACACGCTTGATGGGGATTGCACCATAGCGCGTTGCCAATAAAACGGCGATCGCTGCAATCAGGGCAGGAATAATCTGGACTCCGCGCCCCACAAGGGCTAATAAGCTGGATTGAATGGTTTGAATCAGGTCAGACACAGGACTATCTCTATTTCTACACAGGACTATTACTGAACTGGACATGAACAGCAAGCAGCCATCCCTATGCTAAGGTGTCGATGCTCCAGGGCATGGTCTTCTGCGCACGCTCTATCAGGAATTCGTTACACTGACGTTGGAACGCGACGCCCTCTAGGAGTATCCATGATTGAACTGTACCAATTTGAGCTATCGCACTACTGCGAAAAGATCCGCTTGATCCTCGACTACAAAGGGTTAGAGTATCGCAAGATTGAGGTGACGCCCGGCGTGGGGCAGTTGGATCTATTTCGCCTATCTGGCCAACGGCAGGTACCGGTGTTAAAGGATGGCGAAACGTTGGTGGCAGATTCAACGGCGATCGCTCTCTATCTAGATCGTCAGTACCCCGACCGGCCGATTATACCGGTTGACGCAAGGCAGAGGGGGCTTTGCCTGATGATGGAAGAATGGGCAGATGAATCGATTGGCATCAACGCCCGCAAGGTGATGCTCAGTGCCTTCAGCCAAAATTCCGACCTGCGAACGGCAGCGTTGCCCAAAACAACGCCGGATTTCTTGAAAACCATTGTCGGTGCTATGCCCCATGAGGTCTTGGATGTTCTCAGCTTTGGGGTGGGCTTGGGGCCCGAGACGGTGAAGGCTGCTCGGGATGCCATGCGCCAGAACCTAGAAGCGCTATGCCTGTTGTTGACCGATAGTCCCTACCTGCTAGGGGATACGCCTAGCTTGGCAGACTTTGCCGTGGCCGGTCTGTCGATGTATGTGAAGTTTCCCGCAGGCGACTACGTGAGTCTGCCTGATTCCCTTAAGGGGCGGGGGGTACCAGGGTTGGCCGATAATGCCGAGTATCAGATCTTTTGGGACTGGCGCGATCGCCTCTATGCCAGTTTCCGTAAGGTGGGGGCTCCTCAACCGTCGGATGGAGGTGCAGGCCCCACCCGGATTAGCATCGACTAGGTCATACCCATTCTTGGATGGCCCACATTCTTGGATGACCCGCTACATGTTGCCCTCACCCTAAATCCCTCTCCCAGAGGGCTACCGCTTATACACAAGTTTCCTTTAATCTAGATGGAATGATTTGCGAGGTGCATTCACCATGATAGATAACCCCATTGTGCTCCAAGGAGCCCAGATTTCAGGCAGTGTGTTCGGGGATGCGCGTCTGGCTAAAAG
>DATNRH010000901.1 GCA_036703605.1 Candidatus Obscuribacterales bacterium
AGCCGTAGTTGGCATTCAATGCAAAACGAATGGCACTCAATGGCAAGAGTCCAGTTAGACGTAGCGATATATTTTTTACCAGTATTGGGGCGGTCCCGGTGGGGCCGGCCAAGTAAAAACTGAAAGAAACTACTCTGGAGACTCTCATGTCTGATAACGAATCCAAGTTTGGCCGTCTGAGCCCCGATTCATGGGGAACCACCATGCCTGCACAAAACCCCTCTTATAGAAAAGGGCCTTGGTACTACCGGGACACTGAGGCGCTCATGATTACCTACCTGACAGATGAAGATGCCGCACTGGATGTCCTACCCTCAGATCTGGAACTCGTGCAACCGGCGACGGCTTTTATGGTGCTTGAGTTCAACCACTTCAGCACCAGCGGAGGGCCCTATGGCGAGGTCTACACGGGCATCCTCTGTATGTTTGAGGGTCAGGTGTATGGCTATACCAACGCCGTCTATGTAACCACCGAGAACGCGCTGATTGCTGGGCGGGAGATTTGGGGTTTCGGTAAGAAGTTGGCTCATCGCATCGAACTTACCCAACTTGGCACTGGGGAGATTGAGGGAGTCGTAGAACTCAATAAAGGCAATATAGTGGCCAGAGCGACTGTTCTCCCGCACGAAAACCTCGCTGCCTCGGTAATGGAGGATCTTCCTCTGGCAGTATTGAAAATCATCCCAGATGTTGAGGGGAGCGATAAGCCGGCGATAGCACAGCTTAACTCCGTATTGTTCAAGGGTGTGCCGCACAAGGGGCCAGACGGCAAAGACGAGCTTTACGGTGGCCCGGGTAGGTTGGAAGTGAGCAAGCATTCGGACGTGAACCTACCCGTGCTTCAAGTCGTTGACGCTAAGTATCTGCGAATGACTGCAGACCTCCCATACGGCAAGATCTTGAAGACCTACTGATTCCGGTTCATTGAACCGATTGATAGAGATTGGAGCCCTGGATGGATTTCAAAGCCGACCTTGACGGGCGAGTTGCTGTAGTCACGGGAGCTGCTGGAGGCATTGGTCGAGCGGTTGCATTGCTACTTGCTGAGTCCGGTGCCGCAGTAGTCGTCACGGACAGGCACCAAAATGCGGACGCTCTCAGTGACCTGACAGCTGAGATTAACCGGCTCA
>DATNRH010000902.1 GCA_036703605.1 Candidatus Obscuribacterales bacterium
AGAACGCTGGCTTTCACCGCTGCGTCGCATTGGCATTAATCCAGGACAGGTCAGTTTAGTGATTGCCATCGCCATTCGGTTTATCCCTGTTTTACTGGAACAACTCCAGGCTATTCAAGAAGCCCAGCGAGCCCGAGGATGCGATCGCCATCCCGTTCGTCTCCTCGTACCTTTGCTGATCCGAATGCTGTATTTAGCTCGCGATCTTACCGAGGCTTTGGAAGCTAGGGGCTATGATCCTCAGGATCCCGCAGAATCATCCTCGCTTGAAAAGGGCGATCGCTAAACGCTTGTCCAGCATTAAACAAATATCCCTATTAAAGGTAAGACGATTTAAGTCAGTAGGATACGTTAGGCGAAGCCGTAACGCATGAAAAGCTCACAAGACAGTAGTTGCAGCCATACCTAAAAACACCCTGCAACAAGGTTTATTGAGTCCACCTACTGGGAACATGTCTCAACCAGACTGGCCACACCGATCTTACGAACTAGGCGGCGTGGTCAACGTTGCCGATCGCCAGATCCACCAAGCCGCAGCGCAGACCGTTGAATTCCCCACCACCGTCATGGCCGCCTGGAGCGTCACCAGCCATTCGAGATTTAGCGGATTATCAAAAAAGTGCCAGGTACAGGCACACATCGCGCTCACCAACAGAGGCAACATGGCGATCGCCAGATAGCGCCAAGCTGGATTTTGGCTAACGCCGCTGTAGACCCAAATGAGCCAAATGGCGACGATCCACTCAATCACACTAGAAACATGAATAATCCAGGTGGGAATTGAAAGCGCGTGCATGGCAGACCAACGTAATACATCTGTCGTCTATTGTGCCAGGTTTTGCAGCAGGCTGGCTCTTGCTCCCCCTAGGGTCGTCTAACTAGGGGCGATCGCTTTCCAACCAATCCTCGCCCACCCGAATTGTAATGTCCGAATCTAGCACGCCGGTGCTTTCCACCCGCACATCGCCAAAGCCCAGCACCCGCTGTAGTTCTTCGGCACTTTGGGTATCGCCCTGCTGGACGATAATCCGGGTGGTTGCAAGTGGTTCTGTAGAATCGGCTTCCAGATAAGCATTGTCATAGCCGGCATCGTAGAGCTTATCAAGCAGGCGGCTGATGCTGCGCGGTCGCCCCATTGTGTCCTGTATGGCAATGCGTAGGCGGCTTGGCTCCATCAGCTCCTGCGATCGCCCTTGCACAAAATATTGATCCACCATGGCATCAATGGCATTGTAGTTGGGCAGCCAGTAGCTTAGCTCATACTCACCGGATAGACTAAAATCCCCCGGCAGCATCAGCATTTGCACATCCGATCGCTGGGTTGTGCTTGCAAAACCCACCAGCGCCACCGTTTCTTCGACGGTGAGATTGGTATCAATATTGTCTTGAATGACCGATAGGATTCTCGGCATCCGCGCTAGGGTCACCGGACTGAGGGTTTGCTCGATCAACGCACCCATAAAAGCTTGCTGCCGCTGCACCCGACCAATATCGCCATACTGATCGTAGCGGAACCTGAGGAACTGCATGGCTTGTTCACCATCTAAATGCTGTTCCCCTTCTTCCAGGTTGATATAAAGGTGCTGGCTATCGTCTTGATAGCGCATATCTTGCGGCACATAGACCGTCACGCCGCCGAGGGCATCGATCAGCTTTTCCACACCCTGAACGTTGATGCGCACGTAGCGATCGATGCTAATGTCTCCCAAAAGATAGCTGACGGAGCGAGCCGCTAGGGCTGGGCCACCGTAGGCGTTGGCGTCGTTGAGCTTGGTCACTCCCACACCGTCTACAAAGGTACGGGTATCGCGGGGCAGGGAAAGCACCGTAACCGTGTTATCTCTAGGGTCAAACCGCACCAGCATCATGGTGTCTGAGAGACCATCAAAGGAGTTGACCAAGGCGTGATAGCCCAAGTCACGCACCTCCGGCGGTGGATTCTCGACGTCGGAACTCAGAACTTTTACACCTAGGACAAGAATGTTGACCGGGCGGGTGAGCTTGGGCAATTGAAAGGTTTCGCCGCTGGAAATACCGTCTTGGTCAAAGGCATCAGCATCTTCCGGGCTGAGTTGGCTTTGTAGCAAAGGTGTACTTGCTAGGGTTGCCGCCAAGAAGGCTCCGGCTGTCGCTGAAACGATCGCGACACCGACGAGACCCGACGCCATCCATAGCCATCGCCACCGACGAGACTTGGGCGATTGCGTTGAAAACCGTTTAGACCCCTGAGATGAATGAGAGTGTTTCTGTGGAGACACGATGTCCTCGATCGAGAATCTAATGCTACAGCTTACGTAAGTTTATTGAAAATATCCATAGGTTGGATCCAGGACATCGAATGCATTCAGAACCTACCATCTTTCAGCAACCCATTCCGCTCAACTTGCCGGGCGGGGGCTAACTGCGGTGGATGAGACTGCCATCGCTATTGAATCCTGTTCAGCCCATTAAGGCAAGCGATCGCCAATATCACTGACGCCGGGCAACCATAACGGTTTACGTTGCCACACCCGCAGCATCAGCCAAAAACTGGTGAGAAAGTAGCCGGAGGTGACTACGCTATTGGCTAGCAGCAGCGAGAAGGAGAGGTTGGCAGAACTCTGGGCCCCGGCTCCCAGCAAGGCATAACTGAGCACCCAGCCCAGGGCTAGCACCACGGAAAGACGACTGGCAATCTGCTGGCGGCGATCGCCCTGTTGTCGGTAGAGCGCCCAGAGGGCCGGGAAGAAGCCCATGACTGGAATGAAGTAGATGAAAAGCTGTAGTCGTTGGAGATCGCGCTCGTTAAACGGGTCAGTATTGCGGGTCATACCGGGAGTCATCCGTGAGAAACGCCTATATCTCTATGGTAGAAGCGACGGGGTGATCTTTGGGGGATTGGAGCGCGCTGGGGGATCAAGCTAGGGAATCGAGGTCAATCTTTGGTGAACCTTACCAATCCTTAAAAAATTCCTTGCACTCAAGGTATCCGCGACATTTTATAGTGGAGAGGCCGCTCACCCATAAGATTAAGATATTGTGAAAGCTATTACCCTGCTTGGATCCACCGGGTCAATTGGGACGCAAACCCTGGATATTGTGCATCAGTATCCAGAGCAATTTCGGATTGTGGGGCTAGCTGCCCGGCGCAATGTGGAGATGCTGGCCGCCCAAGTGCGCCAATTTAAGCCCGAAATTGTGGCCATATGTGCCGCTGACAAATTGCCCGAACTCCAAGCAGCGATCGCTGACCTCGATCCTCAGCCGATTATTCTGGCGGGCGAGGAAGGCGTGGTGGAAGTGGCTCGCTACGGCGATGCGGAGGCGGTGGTCACGGGCATCGTCGGCTGTGCTGGTCTGCTGCCCACCTTGGCGGCCATCGAAGCGGGCAAAGATATTGCCTTGGCCAACAAGGAAACCTTGATTGCGGGTGGCCCTGTGGTGTTGCCCTTGGTGAAGAAGCATGGCGTCAAGCTGCTGCCTGCGGATTCCGAGCATTCTGCCATCTTCCAATGTTTGCAGGGCGTTCCTGCTGGTGGTCTACGGCGTATTGTCTTAACGGCATCCGGCGGTGCTTTCCGCGATTGGCCCGTAGATCGACTGCCCACGGTGAAGGTCGCTGATGCGCTTAAGCACCCCAACTGGTCTATGGGCCCCAAAATCACCATCGACTCCGCCACCTTGATGAACAAGGGGTTAGAGGTGATTGAAGCCCACTACCTATTCGGGCTCGATTACGACCATATCGACATCGTCATCCACCCCCAAAGCATTATTCACTCCCTGATTGAAGTGCAGGATACCTCCATGCTGGCCCAGCTCGGTTGGCCCGACATGCGCCTGCCCTTGCTCTATGCCCTCTCCTGGCCCGAGCGCCTGTATACCGATTGGAAACCGCTGGATTTGGTGAAAGCTGGCGACCTGACCTTCCGAGAGCCGGATCATCAGAAATATCCCTGTATGCAACTGGCCTACGCCGCTGGTCGCGCCGGTGGTTCCATGCCCGCTGTGCTCAATGCTGCCAATGAGCAGGCTGTAGCTCTGTTTATCGATGAGCAGATCCAGTTCCTCGACATTCCCAGAGTGATTGAGGCGGTGTGCGATCGCCATCAAGCCCACAACCTGGCCACGCCCACGTTGGATGACATTCTGGAAGCTGATCGCTGGGCCCGCCAAGAAACGATCGCCGTCAGTGGAGCGATCGCCTCCCAGTCCGTCGTCCTCACCTAGCGATCGCCGTCTGTGGGTGGGGATCGCTAGCCATCCCTCCCCACAACTTCTAGCGGAAATCTTAAAAATCTAGCACCTTGCCTCCAGACCAGCCTATTCTGAATCCAGAGACGATTTTGGTCTCTAGCGTTCACCGTAGGTTGAGAGTTCATCATAGGTTCAGAGCGATGCAGGCAAAAACTATTTGGCAACTGGGCAGCAGCAATCCCGACAATGCCAACCATTTTGCAGAAATTAGCGATTGGTGGGCTGATTTGCACGATCAAGATATTTCTTGGAAACAACGGCTGATCCAGCCCACCCACGACCTTCATAACCTCAACTGGGAGCCCCAGCGGTTTGATGAAACCTTTCGGGTGACGCATCCCCAGGTACGAGGTATTACGCTGTATTGGCAAAAATCCAAAGTAGAGGGCGAGCGCAACATCACGCCCCAGCGCTTAGAGCTAGATAATCTACGGCAAGAACTCTATATCTATCCCAAAACCCAAAATGAAGTGGTGATCCAGGTGGCGCTTCCTGAGGTTGTTTACCAGGTGATTGAGCTCAAGTTTCCCCAAACCAACGTCACCCACGATTTAGATAAGACTGTTCTAACCCTCAAGGATGAGTCCCAGCGGGTGGTGGTGAAGGCCATTCTTAGTCCCAATACCATCAGCCAACTGAAACAACACCTGAATGAGCCGAAATGACTGATCCCGAGTGGCAGGTGGGCGATCGCTTTGTAGATATATCAACGCCTTGGTTTCACTTAATTGGTGAACATATCCAGGCGGGCGATCGCTTCCTCGACTACTGGCGTATCGAAAAAGCCGACTTGCTGATTGTGTTACCTATCCAGGGCGATCGTATCTTACTGCCTCCACCCATGTATCGTCCTGGACTGGGCGCTGAAACCTGGGATTTTCCCGGTGGCCGCTGTCCCCAGGGCAGCGATCGCCCAACCGTAGCGGCCGAGATTCTGAGGCGAGAATTAGGGATAGCCCGAGAAGCGATCGCCCAGCTTCAACCTCTGAATTCTAAGGGCTGGGCCGTAAATAGCTCTTTTTCCAATCAAGTCCTCTACAGTTTTGTGGCCCACCTCCAAGAAGGAACAGCCCCTCAAATCGGTAAAAGCTACGAGATCAGTCGCGCTGGGATTTCTGTTTTGCTGGCTGAACTGAGCTGCTTACAGTGCCGTGCGGTGTTATTGGATTGGTGGTGCAGTCAATCTGTCTGAGTCTAGACCTAGGCCTGCTCAAGTCTGATATTCTGTGACATCTGTACTTATCTTATTTCTGGGCTTGATGCGGAAAGGACATTTCAAGAACAACACATCCAATATCGGTTTTGAAGGGCCCATGCACTTCTCCAGGCGGTCTACTGGCATAATGACCACGTTCCAACCACATATCAAAGGCTTGGTCATAGAGGCGACCGCTGACGATAAAGATCTCTTCAGGATAGTTATGGGATTTGCTGCCAGCCTTCGCTGTATCAGCGCCAGGATGAAACCTCGTTAACCGGGTATAGTTACCGGTTTCTTGATCCATGCTGAGGGTGAGTTCTTCAACGAGGTTGTCTAATCCTTGGATCGGCTGCCATTGCCCTTGGTTCTCTAGAAGGAGTGGATTCCAGTAGGTGCT
>DATNRH010000903.1 GCA_036703605.1 Candidatus Obscuribacterales bacterium
AACTGTCAGTGAAACCCATAGCTTTGTCCCCTTGTGGCAACCACCCTTTATCAGCAAGCTAGCTGCCGAAGATCGCTGTCATCTCAACGGCTTAGCGCTACGGGATGGGCAACCGCGCTATGTGACGAGCGTGAGCCGCAGTGATGTGGCTGATGGCTGGCGCGACCATCGCAGCGATGGTGGTTGCGTCATAGACATAGAGAGCAATGAAATCATCGCCACAGGGCTATCGATGCCCCATTCACCCCGGTGGTATGGCGATCGCCTCTGGCTATTGAACTCTGGGACAGGCGAGTTTGGGTATATCGATACCGCAACCGGCCAGTTTGAAGCGGTGACCTTTTGTCCCGGTTACCTGCGCGGCCTCGCATTTGCCGGAGACTTTGCCCTGGTTGGGCTATCAGAACCCCGCCATAACAAGAGTTTTCAAGGCTTGGCGTTAGATGCTGCCCTGGTGCAGAAGGCAGCGGAGCCAAGGTGTGGCATCGGCGTGATTGATCTACGCAGTGGAGATCTGGTGCATACATTGCGCATTGAAGGAACGGTTTCAGAACTGTATGACGTTGTGACTATCCCTAACGTGCAGCGCCCTATGGCGATCGGCATTCGCTCCGATGAAATCCGCCATGTGATTTCGATGGGTGATGGATAACGGGCACCGCTAGAGGGTGCCCGTTAGGAACAACCGTGAAAACCAATTAATGTTTAGGAAAAAGAAAAAAGATGACATTTGATCCCGTTTTGAACTTGGCTGCCCTCAATGGCAGCAATGGCTTTCGCATCGATGGGGTAGCCGAATTTGACAATTCCGGTTTTTCGGTGAGCAGTGCCGGGGATATTAATGGGGATGGTATTGATGACCTGATCATTGGGGCAACCAGTGCCAACTCTAACGGCCTTGATTCAGGCTCCAGCTATGTGGTATTTGGTAGTGTGGGTGGGTTTAATAGCACCCTCAATCTCTCCAGCCTCGATGGCAGCAATGGCTTTAGCATCTATGGGGTAACCGACTTTAACTATTTCGGTCGGTCGGTGAGTGGTGGTGGGGATATCAATGGCGATGGCTTTGATGACTTGATCATTGGGGCATTTGTTGCCGACCCCAACGGCAACACTGATTCAGGCTCTAGCTATGTGGTGTTTGGAAGTGGAGGTGGGTTTAGTAGCATTCTCAACCTCTCTAGCCTCGATGGCAGTAATGGCTTTCGTATCGATGGGGTAGCTGCATTTGACTATTCCGGGCGTTCGGTGAGCAGTGCTGGGGATGTCAATGGTGATGGCTTCGATGACCTGATCATTGGGTCATACCGTGCTGACCCCAACGGCACCAATTCAGGCTCTAGCTATGTGGTGTTTGGCAGTGATGCAGGATTTAGTAGCACCCTCAATCTCTCTGCCCTCACTGGCAGCAATGGCTTTCGTATTGATGGGGTAGCCGCAGATGACCGTTCTGGTTTTTCGGTGAGCAGTGCTGGGGATATCAATGGCGATGGCTTCGATGACCTGATCATTGGGTCATACCGTGCTGACCCCAACAGCAA
>DATNRH010000904.1 GCA_036703605.1 Candidatus Obscuribacterales bacterium
ATCACCGCTATGTAATCGTCGGCGTCTCCTATACCCGTGTCAGCAGAAGAGTTCTGCACAACGAAGCTAAACAGCGGGGGTTGGGAGGTGGATACATTACCAGACGCCCAGGTAGCACCACTGACGCTGCCAGTGAGGCTTGGTGTTGCTGGAGTAGCAACACCAAAGTTGCTGAAACCGTCGTCCCCGCCCGCAGACTGGTCGTCACGGTGATCGGACTGGATAAACAGATTAGCAGTCTGCACAAACATGTAGGTCTGCTGCCATATGTTGTCGCCGGTAGCTCGGGCTTCCCAGTCCGTGATGGAGGTATAAGTATTAGAAACCATCGGATCGGTCAGACACCAGACATCGGAGTCGTCGCCGGTGCCGGGACCCATCATCCACCACTGACCAAGCGAGTCCTCCCACAGCCCTGGGACACCAGTCTTGCTTAGCTGGGTGCTTGAGGTAGCTTCGCCGTCAAAGGCTATCTTCCAGTTACCGGATACGGTATCGCCAACAGCCATGTGTTAGCCTCCTATCAGAGCGTGAAGAAACCCGAGGCGTTCACCTGTACAACAACATCGACGCCAGTAGCGCCGGCGAGTGGTAGCTCTGCCGCGGAATCCTTATACGCAATGAGATAAGACGTAGCTTCCACACCAGAGTCCACGTAAAGGACATAGGCATCGGCGGTCTCGCCAGTGTCCAGTCCAGTGACAGTCACATCAGCGAAGTCCAACGTACCAGAGGTTGTGGTCTTAGATGTAATTGCCCCCGACGTAGCAAGACGCATCCCAGCAGGGATGTCATCGAGTGCGTCGTGTGCGGTGCTGTAGGTGTATGAAGCAGTGTCAACGAGGACGATCTTGAGTGTTGCCGTATCGACATCGATATCTCCTGCGAGGAAGTGCCCCTTTGCATTGGGATAGATTGCATCAGCCATGAGCTATATCTTACCCGTTCCTCATGTCCTTGGCAAGCTGTAACCGCACTCTTACTGGATCTCCACCAAGAGCTATGATCTCTCCCTCGAGAGCAGCCACCAGAGCATGGAGCTTGTCGATCTCTATACGGAGTCGCCTCAACTCCTCATTCCACATCGCATAGAAAGAAAGCATGGTTTGATCATTGGCCTCCTGCTGACTCGTCGCCAGTTCGATCCGCCTCATACGCTTCTGAATGTAGTAGGCGGATGCTCCACCACCACCGGCGAGGATGGCGAGAACAGGGACTAATATATCTGCGATGATATCCATTCAACTCACCAGCTCCTTGAAGAACTTCCAACCCTCTAACCAGAAATGCCAGTTGAGCCACAGCAATATGGAGCCCATGAGGAACAGGATGATGGAGGCACCAGTCTGGGAGGCCCAGTTCCTGATCCACCAGATGTGATGAGTGAGCATCTCATTCCCATACTGCCTACCCCACCACTCACCCACGAAGAAGGCAAGGAGCCAGATTATCCAGAAGATTGTTGGGCCGTCAAGATCCCAGGGATTCGAGCTTGTTCGCATAATCCTCCAGTCTAGCTTCCAGTTCCTGGATTGCAACTACCAGGGCAGGAACGATCTCCATGTATGCCACACCCAGGATCTCACCCTCACGGAA
>DATNRH010000905.1 GCA_036703605.1 Candidatus Obscuribacterales bacterium
AGGACGGCTGGATGACGCCATCACCCTAGCCCAGAATCCGCACGTGATCTTGACCACCTTTGGTGACGTGTTGCGGGTGCCGGGGTCGAGTCAATCCTTGCTGCAGGCCAAGGCTAACGGTGCAGACATTCGGGTGGTGTATTCTCCCCTCGATGCCCTTCAGATCGCGATCGCCCACCCTGATCGAGAGGTTGTCTTCTTTGCCATTGGCTTTGAAACCACAGCTCCCAGTACCGCCCTAACCGTCTTGCAAGCGGCGGCTCAGGGCGTGAGCAACTTTAGTCTATATTGCAACCATGTTTTGGTGGTGCCAGCCCTGGAAGCCTTGCTGAATCAACCGGATTTGCAGCTAGACGCTTTTATTGGGCCAGGGCACGTCAGCATGGTGATCGGTGCCCGTCCCTACCAGGTAATTGCTGAGCGCTATCGTAAACCAGTCGTTGTGTCTGGATTTGAGCCTGTTGATATTTTGCAATCTCTCTGGATGGTGCTGGATCAACTGGCGACGGGGCGCTGCACGGTGGAGAATCAGTACAGTCGTTTAGTCGCAGAGGATGGCAATCCTGTAGCTCTAGGGGCGATCGCCCAAGTCTTTACGGTGCGGGAGCAGTTTGAATGGCGTGGTCTTGGAGAAATTCCTGCATCGGGTTTGCGCATCCATCCCGACTACGCCCAGTTTGACGCCGAGGTGAAGTTTAGCTTACCGCATCCCCATGTCGATGATCATCGTGCCTGTGCCTGCGGCGACATTTTGAGAGGGGTGAAAAAGCCCTGGGAATGTAAAGTCTTTGGTACTGCCTGCACACCAGACTCTCCCTTAGGTGCTTGCATGGTGTCGTCTGAAGGGGCCTGCGCCGCCTACTACAACTATGGCCAGCTTGGTCTACGTCGTCCCGTAGTTGCAGCATCAGCTCCATCCCATTCATCTAGTGCAAGGTAAGGTTATGCCCTCGGTTACTCGTGGTATGTCTCAGCGATCGCACCCTCGTCGTCCGCACCTTGAATCGACCGTGACCCTAGCGCACGGCAGCGGTGGTCGGGCCATGCATGATCTGATTGACAGTATTTTTGTAGCGCATTTTCAGTCAGATCCAGCTCCCCTAGACGATCAGGCCCGCATTGATTTAGTGGCTTTGACGAGGTTGGGCGATCGCCTGGCCTTCACCACCGATTCCTATGTCGTCGATCCGCTCTTTTTTCCCGGCAGTAACATTGGTGAACTAGCAGTCAATGGCACGGTGAACGATCTCTGTGTCAGTGGTGCCATTCCGCTCTACCTAACCTGTAGCGTTATCTTAGAAGAAGGCCTATCAACCGATCTCCTAGCCCAGATCGTAGACCACATGGCGATCGCCGCCGCCCGAGCTAGGGTGCAGATCGTCACAGGAGATACGAAAGTTGTACCACGCGGCTCTGTAGATAAGATATTCATCAATACGGCTGGTATCGGCGTCATGCGTGCAGGGGTTAATCCTTGTGCCACGGCCTTACAGCCAGGCGATCGCATCCTGATCAACGGAGCGATCGGTAACCACGGTGCCGCCATCTTGGTCGCGCGGGGTGAATTGGCCCTAGATACCGATATTCAAAGTGACTGTCGGCCGTTGAATAGTTTGGTTGATGCGATCGTAGCGGTATGCCCTGATGTACGGGCTATGCGGGATGCCACGCGGGGAGGTGTCGCCACGGTGCTCAACGAATTTGCCACAGCTTCCCAGGTGAGTATTCAACTGCAGGAGGAGGATATTCCCATCGATGAACCCGTTGCAGGGCTTTGTGAACTGTTAGGGCTAGATCCGCTGTACCTTGCTAATGAAGGCAAACTAGTTGTCGTAGTGCCCGCCCATCGAGTAGACGAGACCCTAGCCGCCATGCGATCGCATCCAGCCGGGCAGGGAAGTTGCTGTATTGGTCAAGTGGGCGATCGCTCTCCAGGACTGGTATCGCTGCAAACAGCCTTTGGTACGGAGCGGGTGGTGGATGTATTAGTGGGGGATCAACTGCCGAGGATTTGCTGATGCATGAATTAGGACTGACCGAAACCATCGTAGCGATCGCCCTCGACCATGCCCAAGGCGCTCACGTCCTACGCCTTACCCTGGAAGTGGGGCAACTGACTGCCGTCATGCCCGATGCCATTCGCTTTTGTTTTGATGTTTGTGCTCAGGGTACGTTACTAGAAGGTGCTGTGCTAGAGATTATACAACCGCCTGGTCTTGGGCAATGTCGAGTTTGTGGTGCCACGCTGTCTCTCGATAGTCCCTTTGGGCAATGTACCTGCGGCAGCGTCGATCTAACGATTATTCAAGGACAGGAATTAATCATTAAAGAACTGGAATTGGAGGAATTATGTGTGTAACCTGCGGCTGTTCTGATGAAGCAACACCTACGCTTACTCATCCCGTCACGGGAAAACTAGAAGCGATCGCCTCCATCCATACCCCCCAGAGCCATACGCACATCCAACCTGATGGAACAATTCTTACCCATCACCATAGTCACGACCATAGCCCTGATCATCATCCTGATCAGTCTGCCGTTCTCCATGCTCAACATCACGGCACAACCCTTACCTTAGAACAGCGCCTGCTCTCGAAAAATG
This sequence comes from Candidatus Obscuribacterales bacterium, assembly GCA_036703605.1. Lineage (NCBI taxonomy): Bacteria > Bacillati > Candidatus Melainabacteria > Candidatus Obscuribacterales > Candidatus Obscuribacterales bacterium. Next base: position 2,603 of record DATNRH010000905.1, read on the forward strand.
ATGCGATCGCCAACCAGAACCGAGGCTGGCTCAAAGGTCGAGAATCTGTAGCTCTGAACTTGGTCAGCTCTCCTGGGGCTGGTAAAACCACTCTTCTGGTGCGTACCCTTGAGGATTTACAGAGCGATCGCCCCATGGTAGTTATTGAGGGCGATCAGGCTACAAGCCACGACGCCGACCGCATTCAGGCTACTGGTTGTGCTGCCATTCAGGTCAATACCGGCACCGGCTGCCATCTAGATGCTGCCATGGTAGAGCAAGGGTTAGATATGTTGCATCCACCCCTTGGATCGTTGGTGTGGATTGAGAATGTAGGTAACTTAGTGTGTCCCGCCCTATTTGACCTTGGGGAAACTGCTAAAGTGGTGATTCTCTCGGTAACTGAGGGGGACGATAAACCCATTAAGTATCCCCATATGTTCCGAGCGAGTCAGGTGATGGTGCTCACCAAAATTGACTTGTTGCCCTACGTCGCCTTTGATGTTGATCGCTGTCTGGACTACGCCTATCAAGTGAATCCTAACCTAACCTGCTTCCAGCTGTCGGCAACAACCGGAGCTGGCTTAGAGGACTGGTACTCCTGGCTACGGCAACTACATGCCTAATGAATCCCTCTTTACTCACTTTGGGCGATCAAAAAAGAGGTGTTGCTGAAGCAGGGAATGAACCAGTAGCCGATCGTGGCATTCTGTAAGGATCAGACGGGTGTTGAGCGACAATCATCGGTGACTCGAAAAGTGATTTCGTAACGCAGTCTTCCGATCGAAAATACTGCATTAAACCTGAACGGGTGACAACGTACCTAGAGATCTTGCTGCATCAGGGATAACGCATGAAACCCGCGCTGAAAATAGAGCCGTTTATGGGGTTTGAGTGCTATCAGTTGGAACGCCCAGTCGGCCCATAATTCCAGGGCATAGATCCATCGTTGACCATAGAGCCCCAGACTAAAGTCACTCTACCGAGGCGTCTTATCGTGGTGCTGTTGGATACGTCCTGCATACGGATCTATTCTGAGGTGTTTCATCTGCTGCCCGTGCATCGTGGCCCAACTGTAAGCCAAGGCGATCAGCAATACTAACGCTAAAAACCGAGTGTCATTAACCTTGGCATCCTCCAGATAATACCCACCGGTCTTGCAATCTTTGAAGAGCTGTTCGATGTCCCAACGACAACGATAGACCGCTAGCGCTTGTTTCAAGGTGGGCAAATTAGTCAGGACATACCACGGTTCTCTAGACCCCGTTTGACGGTACTTTCGCTTCCAATAGACGGCTATGTTAAAGGGGCCAAGACCATTACTTTATTGCACAAAACGCCTTGATAAAACCGAGACTGTCCTGGCTTGAAGCCCAGATCTCTGAGCACGTGGTACTCAGTGTCAGGATGGGTCGATCGCATCTTCAGTCTGTCCTAGCGCTTCTAAAAGAATACCTTTGTAATACCAAGCAACTAGTTGAGATAATAAAATGCGAGTCCCTGTCCGGTGTAGGCAGGTGCATGGGTGGGATTGAGGGCGATCGCCTGGTCAAAATAGTTCAGCGCCTCGGTGTAGTTGCCGTCATCCAGGGCAGCAATCCCTTGATTCATCAGCGCTTCTAGGTCGGCGGGATTCCCTTGAGCTAGGCGATCGCTTAGGGTGTTGTTGTGGACAGAGAGAGGAGCGGCGGTCTGGCTGGCGGGGGCAGAATAGACGGAGATGATACTGGTGGTGAGGGTTAATAGAACAGTGGTGGTCAGCGATTTTAAGGAAACTTGAGATGTCATGGTCTAGGGCCTCCACGATTGTTGGTTCGACATCTCGATATACTCAGCGACCCATTACACCTATACAGGCTTGGGCAAATTTTTTCTGCAATGTGGGCAAACAAAGTAGAGGGCGATCGCTCCTATCTCACTGCGCCTGATTGCCGCTAATCAATCATTACGATTGTTGATGAGAATGGTGCATAGCCCCACGGCCTTCCACTATACATACAACTAGACGCAAGTTTTCAACCCACCCAGAGGAGTGAATCATTCCCCAATTCAATCGCCGCCGTTTTCTGCAAGCCGCCGGAACCACCTACGTCAACCTGGCACGCAGCACTCGCATCTTAGCTGAGCGTCATCCCCAAGAGCCCATCATCGAATACGAACCGGACACCAATAATCAAGAACAGCCGCTGTATTTTTCTGAACCCGTGCGTCCTACGGCTGAAGCTGTGATTACCGACATTACCGG
>DATNRH010000906.1 GCA_036703605.1 Candidatus Obscuribacterales bacterium
CGAGAACCCTGAAGCTGCTGAGTGCAGAGTCTACGACAACTAAGCCAATTGCTGGGCCCAGTGGTCAGACCATGGACGTGTTTCAAATCAACGTGGGGATCGCATGGGTGATCCCCTTGTTTTTGGGTCACCAGATCTGACGACTCTCCACCGTAATCTCAAGGCTAGCACGACTCTCATCCATGGATGTGATGGAATTATTGTTGCCCAATCCAGCCGCCACCCATCGCCTAGGCCAGGTTCTAGGGCGATCGCTTCCGGCTGGAACAATTTTGCTATTAGGTGGAAATTTAGGCAGTGGCAAGACCAGTTTGGTTCAGGGGATAGGGCAGGGATTAGGGATTTCCGAACCTATTGTTAGCCCCACATTTACCTTGGTCAATGAGTATCTAGACGGACGGCTGCCGCTCTATCATTTTGATCTCTACCGCCTAGATACCCAGGCGGTTGCATCGCTTTATATTGATTTGTACTGGGAAGGGATTGAGTATCCCTTGGGATTAGTGGCCATCGAGTGGCCCGATCGCCTGCCCCAGTGGCCTGAGCCGGCGCTCCATATTCAGCTATCGATCACCCATGATGATCAGCGGTTGGCAACCCTTATGCCGGTGGGGCCGGTGCTGCCGACTTGGTTTAAGTCTCTTCAAGGTTTGATGGCGGCAGGGTAGGAGAGCAATCCCTGGAGGGTGCTTCAACCCTACCGCCGATCCCCTCGTGATCAGGTTCCAGAACGATTCAGGCGACGATAGGTTTCAGCCAGGGAGGTGCGATCGCCCACGTTGCCGGGAAAGAGAACCACCGGTAGGTTCGGGAACTGGGGATGATCAGCGGGGGTGCGAATGATGGAACAGCCGGGTAGAATTTGCCCGAGTAGTCTAGCTGCGGTGAGGGCTAGACCGGTGCTGACGACGTCATTGGAGGTGATCCCGCCTTTGCTAATCAAAAATCCTAGGTTGTCTGGCAGGTGGCGCACCACATCCATGAGTAGATCCGAGACGGCTACCCCGAACGCTAGGCGAGTTTCGATGCTGTCGAAGGTCAGCTCTTCTCGGCTGGTGTAGATCACGGGCGTTTGACCAGCGCTGTGGACGGTGTGAATGCGATCGCAAATGCTGGTCAGCAGGTCAGCACGCTGTTGATCGCTGGCGTCGAGCAAGTGAGCTACGTCAAGCTCGACCCCGATCACACCAGGTTCCTTCAGTAATTCGTTCAGTTGCTCCGTTGTTTTCTTCACGTGGGATCCCACCAAGACGGCACCGGGTTGACCGTGACGAGTATAGGCTCCCATCTGGTCGGCGGGGGTGGGTTGGGGAGGTAGGTCTGCCAGGGCAGTCAGCAAACTAGCGGCGCTGCGAAACAGAAAGCGTTTTCCCTGGGCGGCCGCAGACAAGACATCACGGGCAAATCGATCCAAGTCCGCCTGCACTTCTGCATCCACCACCCCACATTGGTTATGGCTGAGGGCCAGGAGGCGATCGCCCGTCCCGCCCCGGATATCAGCCAGCAAAAATCGTTCTACGCTCTCGCTAGGAATGCGTCCGTTGGTTTTTTCTTCAACATAATCGGGCAGATAGCTGTGGTGATAGCCAAAAACAGAGTCTTGAGCAAACTCGGTGGTGTGCACTGGTGTTTCGACGCCATCTATTAATAAGTAGTGAATGCTGTCGCGGGTGATGCGTCCTCCTTCAAAAAAGGCGGGGGTGAGGAAATGGGCATCGAAAGGGCCCAGCTCTTCAGCGATCGCATCGGTTTCAATTGGGTAGTGACCGCGCAGGGTGGAATCAGAGCGGCTAACAATCAGAAAGTCTTGGAGCCCCACCTGAGCGATCGCCCGCTTGAGGGCTTGGCATACCTCACGGGTGATCTGGTCAGCCTGCTCAGGGGGCAGGGCGCGGGTGTTGGTCAAGATAAAAAAGATGGGAGCATCATCCAGTAAGCCCAGCTTGAGGGTGTCTTCATCCCAGCGGGTGAGCAGAAGGCAGCTATGCACGGTTTGAGATCCGGTGGGATCATCATCCAGCACGATAATTTTGGGTTGGGTAGACATAGGCTTCTCTCTTAATGCTTCAAGCTAGGACTCACGTATCGCCAAGACCCGATTGGCTGAACTATCTTTCCCCTTATCCTCCAGTCCCTTCTCCCACAAGGAGAACAAGAATAGGTGTTTTCAAAGCCCCCCGCCCGCTCTGGGAGAGGGGTTTGGGGTGAAGGTCTTCAAGTTGTGTCAGTCAACCAGCACTAGAACCTGCTGCCTAGCCCCGAGTCGGGTGATTCGTCCAGCGATCGCGCTCTTCGATTTTCCCACTGTCGGCCATGAATTTCCTAAGCGATCGCCAAAATCCACGACGATCGCCGAGGTTGTATAAGATGAAACTCAATATTTTGGTCAAACGATAGCCTGGAGTGATTGATAGTCTCACTTCAAGTCTTAATACGTTGCCTGTAAGACATTAGATTAGTAGGTTTGATGAGCCATTTGAGTTAGGACATTCTCGGGGTGTATCTTCCTGCATTTGGACTGGGTTTGGTTCGCGATTTTAGGGAAGATGCGATCGCCTGTAATCTTTATGACGTAGGAACTCGGTGGTCTGAGTCTTGAACGAACTGGGTCAGCATCATCTTGTTCTTCTTGGTGTGATCGAGCGCACGTCAATTGGGTGCGCTCGACACGGTTTTAAAGCAGATTACTCGGAAAAACAGTTTTCGATCATGCTAAAACCAGTCTCAGACCCTACCTGAGACCCTTAAATCAATAAGGAAATCCTATCTAAGCAACGCCTAATGATATGCGAGAGCCAGATCCATACTCCTGAGCGATCGCTGTGATCCTTCAGGGGTAGGCTGTTATGGCATGAGACTCGTGCTGGCGATCGAGATCAGGCAGTATGAACAAATGTAAACTTGCCATTTGATGCTTCAGCGGCACTTTTGTGGAGCGTTGGTCGCTGAACGTCTTGTATAGCAAGGGCGATCGCCCATTGATAAGCAGATCTAAATCTTAGTTGAGAGGGATAGGGCTTCCGTGTGATCCCCTGATCCCCAACCCAGAAACTTCATGCTAGGCTGTTGCAGTTCCGAGTACAGAAGGGTGAACGCGTAACGAGTATGGACTGGTGCTCTGCACTTCCTCTAACGGATAGAACCTAGATACCTAGGTTGTTTCCTTTGTTAGAACATCATTTTCGTTCCACACATTCCTTTTATAAAGGGTATATGACTCAAAACAATCAACAGCTTTGGAGTAGTCTGATGACTGCTGCACTAGTTATCGGAACGCTAGCGACCTCGTCCTCTGGGCATGCTAGTGTCGCCGGAACCGCAGATAATGACTCAGACGCCAACGTTGCGATCGCAGAGTCTGCGCCTAACCACATCGCAAACGACGGTGTCACCACTGGGTCTCTACCAACAGCTTCCACCGAAGATGTTGTAAAGGTCGGTGAATATCACTCTCGTAACTCCATTGAACTCTCTCAGAGTGAGGCAATTGCTAGCATTCTGCCCCATCAATTTGATGATCGGCAAGCCGCAACCCTCTATATCCGAGATATCCCTGTCATCACTTTCCTCGCCCCTCCGAATGAGGGTAGCTCGGCTACTACAGATGACGCTAGCGCAGATGTGAAAGTTTCAGAACCCCAAGAAAGCGTCGTGCTTGCCCAGGCATCAACATCTTCGGACGTTGATGGCTATGCTCAAGATCCCGTTTGGCGCGCTACAGCTATTGCTGCTAATCTCAACCAACTCTATCGCAGTGGCATTGATCCATCCTCGATCACTGCTGTATGGGACGATGAAGGCGATCGCCTCGTCATTCAAGTGGGCGATCGTGAGCTAACTGAGATCAACGAAACGACGATTCTGCCTGATACGACCCGTAATCCTGCAGAAGATGCCCTCCAGGCCACGAACCGGCTTCGCCGCCTTTTGGGAGGAGCCGAACCCTTGGGTGAAGTCTATGGTTTGCCTGCCCCTGAGCCTGCCCCTAGCGCATCCTACCATGCTGTTCTGCGTACCCTCAGTGGCATGGCATCCTGGTATGGCCCAGGCTTCCACGGCAACTACAGCGCCAGTGGTGAAATCTTTGACCAAAATGCCATGACGGCGGCTCACCCCAGCCTTCCCTTTGGCACCCAGGTGCGCGTCACCAATCTAGATACGGGGCTATCTGTGGTCGTTCGTATTAACGATCGCGGCCCCTATGCCCATGGACGCGTTATTGATCTATCGGCAGGTGCCGCCCAGGTAATTGGCCTGGTGAGTTCGGGGGTTGCTCCCGTTAGCCTAGATGTTTTAGGCAACAACTAAGCACGGCACCAGATTTCCCAGCTCTTCGCAGCTTTACTCTCTGATTCGGACATGGAGGGCGATCGCTTCAACGGTTCATCGTGTGAAGCGCTCAAGACCGATCTAACCCTCTCCCCTTCTATGGAACATCGAGCGACAGTGTACAACTGTCGCTCTTTTTTTACCTGATGTTGGGGTAAGCTGAAAGCCTCATTTCACGGGCCGAGATCTTGATTCTTTCATCCAACGAGCTGAACCATCCCCTTAAGCCACACTGACGTTGTTCTTACGATCCCTGGTCTAGAAGAACCTCGATGCTTAGGCGACCACCAACTCGGGATGCTGAGTGAGGATTTCGACACCCTCCTCGGTGACCGCGAGGGTGTGCTCAAACTGGGCTGAAAGCTTGCGATCTTTAGTGACTGCTGTCCAGCCATCGTCCAGCACGTCCACCTCCCACGTCCCTTCATTGATCATCGGTTCGATGGTAAACACCATGCCGGGACGCAGTTTCTTGCCCCGTCCTCGCCGGCCGTAGTGCGGTACTTGGGGAGCGGTGTGGAAAATTCGGCTGACGCCATGGCCGACAAAGTCACGCACCACTGAAAACCCTTGGGCTTCGGCATAGTCTTGAATGGCGGCACCGATGTCTCCAATGCGGGCTCCTGGCTTGACTTCTGCTATGGCAAGCTGCAGACATTGCTCGGTCACTTCGACTAAGCGTCGAGCGATCGCCGACGGTTCCCCGACAAAAAAGGTGCGGGAGGTATCGCCATGGTAGCCATCCACCGTGGGGGTAACGTCCACATTAATAATGTCTCCGTCCCGCAAAATTTGTTTGGCATTGGGGATGCCGTGGCAAACCACTTCGTTGACGCTGGTGCAAATAGATTTAGGAAACCCGTGGTAGCCCAGTGGCGCACTTTTGGCCCCGTGGGCTTGAGTCCAGCGTTCTGCCTCATCATTGAGGTCTAAGGTGCTCACCCCAGGCTTAATCATGGGGGCTAGATGATCGAGCAATTGGGCGGCAAGTTGGCCGGCAGCTCGCATTTTGTCTACTTCACGGCTTGATAATAAAACGATCGCTTCAGTATTCATGAAATCTTACGGGTTACAGTCTCTAATCCTGACATAGTGATGCAGGCTTGAGGTCGTAGAGCGGTTGGGGATCTGGGTTGTCCATGCCTCAAGAGGCTATGAAGTGCCTGCAACCTCGATTCAACCCTGCTTGTTTTAGGATACCGTTGCCAGCTCGGTTCTGCCTCAGGGATACGAGATCTGTGGGCTCATGGTTCTACGCTAGGGACTATCCCATACATCTCGCGGGGAGTGTCCAGTCTAGCTAGCGCTGGAACACCACAGAGAGGTTGTTGGCCGGCATGGGCACTGTTTTGACGAACTGCAACTGATGGGCGATCGCCACGGCAACCACATCTTCCAAGTTGCGCACGCCCCAATCAGGATTTTGGGCACGCAAACTTTCATCAAAGGCCGCATTGCTCGGTGCGATATGCTGTCCCTGCTGTTTGTAGGGACCATAAAGATAGAGCACGCCCCCCGGCGACAAGAGGCGTTCGGCTCCGGCAAACAGCCCTAGGGTAGCGCTCCATGGCGAAATGTGAATCATATTGATATTCACCAGAGCAGCGATCGCCCCCGGCTCAAATCCCGATTCAGCCAAGCTAGCGGGTAACGGCACCTGTTCCACGGGCCAGGGACTGGTGGCAGCATCGAGGAGAATGGGCGGATAGAGAGTTTCGCAGGGATGGTGCGATCGCCAAGCGGCAATGCTGTCGATTGCTAGAGGATTGGCATCGGACGGCAGCCAGCGGCGGGGTGCGAGACGAGGCGCAAAGAAGACCGCATGTTGCCCGGTGCCGCTGGAAATTTCTAGCACGGTGCCCGTTTCAGGTAGCACATCTTGCAAGACAGCCAAAATTGGCTCACGGTTGCGATCGGTGGCCGCCGCATATTGACGATGGTCAGATGGTGGAGTCATAGGCAATGTGGGGGAGTAGCGATGCAAAGTTTCGTGAATTTCAGATCCAACTCTGGTTCGATGATGTTGGATCCAAGCTTTGATAAGGTTACTCTAGAAGTAGAGTAATCTGATGCGAATGTCCAAGTCTGAACCAGTATCTCGCCCTAGCTAGGTATCGTGCCGAAGCAACGAGTCAGCGGCTCAGGCTAGCTTCGAGCCATGAAGCCAATTTGTGTCGAGATGGCCATCGGTAGGGTTCTGACTACCGCCAAACATGTTGAGTTTTAAGAGGATAGAGCTATCGCTAATAAGCAACTCATTAACCACCGCATTCGATCGCCGCGTGTTTTGCTGATTGACCATGAAAACACCAACCGTGGCGTAACTGAGACCCGCGATGCCCTGCAGCTTGCTGAGAGTGTTGGGCTGGATTTAGTCTTGGTTTCTGAGTCTAAAGATGTTCCAGTTGCTAAAATCCTGGACTACGGTAAACATCAATACCAACAAAAGAAACGCCATCGTCAGAATACCAGTAAGCCCACGGTCAAAGAAGTGAAGCTGCGCCCCAATGTGGGTGAGTCAGACTACAGCCTTCGGATCAAGCGAGCTGTTGAATGGCTAGACAAAGGTGATTCTGTCAAATTCCAAGTGCGATTACGGGGACGGGAACACCAGCATCGCGATCGAGCCGCTGAGCTACTAGAGCGGGTTGTGACCGATTTAGGTGAATCAGCCAAAGTACAGTCTTTTGATCGGCGGGCGCTGATTGTACAAGTCACCCCTGCTTAACCTGTCCACAGGTTAGGATCTGGGCATCCTAGGGTGACCATTGCCATGCCGACGGTGCGGTGGATTGTCTAGGGACAAACCTGGCCATGCGAAGGATGGGCTTAGCCCATGAAGGTCATTTTGCTTGCTCGTGGTGCCCATTGTTGAGTTGATATGTACCCCTCAAAGTTCCTTTGAGCAGAATGCTTTGGGGGGTTTACACTAGGGGCAGGAGCAATCCCCATCCGCTACTTAACTACGCCTGTTTTCCGAATGAAGCCTCCTGTCTCCCTCTGTCCAGTTCCTCACGAACAACAACCTATTAATGAGTATCAAGAGCTGCGAGAATCGTGGTTCTATAGTTGGGGAACTCGCAACCTACGAGGCTATGTTGCGCCGATTGTGGTGCTCTGGCTGTTGAGTTGGGCGATCGCTGGCCCGGTGGCGGCGGTCAGTTTTGTGCCGGCAAAGGTGCCGCTTCAGTTTTTTCTGGCGGCAGCAACCGGGGCCTGTATTATTCCGGCTTTGACCCTAGCTCGCCTGTATTTAGGATGGATGTATATTCGCGATCGCCTTCACAAACAGACGATTTCCTACGAAGAGTCGGGCTGGTATGACGGTCAGCTTTGGACGAAGCCAGATACGGTGGTCACCCGCGATCGCCTGTTGGTGAGCCATGAAGTCCAGCCCATTCTCTATCGCCTACAGCAAACCTTTGGTTTGTTTCTGCTTTTGGGATTAGGGGAAAGTTTAGTATGGGGTTTGCTTTAGCCCAAGCAAGCATAACTCTGGGGTTCGACGGGCGATCGCTGTTTAGTTGAGATATTGCCTAATCATGACTAGGGGAAAACGCACTCAAACGGCGGAACTCGAAGTTCGGCTTTTGCGAGAAGGAATTGTTGAATCAACCCACCAAGTGCAAGCGGTGGTCTGTGATGAGCGGGGACGAATGCTGTCCCTGGCTGGTAGTGGTGAGGCGGCGGCGTTCATTCGCTCAGCCCTAAAGCCATTTCAGGCCCTAGCGGTGACCACTACGGGAACGCTGGAAACCTACAACCTCAACGATCGCGACTTGGCGATTATTTGCGCTTCCCATCAAGGGGCGATCGAGCAGGCGCGTCAGTCCTTTAATATTTTATGGCGCTGTGATGTGGAGCCCTCCGCTCTGCAATGCCCCATCCCTGCCGATAAACAAAGCCCGCTGGAGCATAACTGTTCCGGCAAGCACGCGGGCATGTTAGCGGTTTGTAAGCAGCGCAATTGGTCGTTAGGCAGCTATCTTCAGCCTAGTCATCCAGTGCAGCGCCTCATCTTAGAAAAGGTGGCTGACCTTTTGCAAATGCCTGCCGAAGAATTCATCGGAGCCCATGATGATTGTGGCGCACCCACCTACTTTATGCAGCTTCGGCAAATGGCCACCCTTTATGCCCTGCTAGCCTCGGGCAGCAGTGTGGATATGGAGCGGATTATTCGCGCCATGACCCACTATCCAGAAATGATTGCCGGCCCCGGTCAGTTTGATACGGAGGTGATGCGTTTGACGGAAGGTGAAATCGTTAGCAAATCTGGAGCAGAGGGCATTCAATGCATTGCTCGGGTTGGGGAAGGCATGGGTCTTGCCATCAAGTGTGTGGATGGATCGCGGCGGGCTAAGTATGCTGTTGCGATTCACCTGCTCAAGCAACTGGGATGGATCACGCCAGCGATCGCCGAGACCTTGTCGGATGTACACATGACCATTGGCGCATTCAAGCGGCTGGATATCATCGGCGAACTAGCGATGCTCTAGGGATGCGCGAGGGAGGGTTGGGACGAGATCTAGGTTGCCGACGCGATCGCAAAACAAAGTTGTTGCGCAGATGAAGTACCTTCTGCTATACTCGATAGAGTGACAAAAAAACAAACGCGACGCGGGGTAGAGCAGTCTGGTAGCTCGTCGGGCTCATAACCCGAAGGTCAGTGGTTCAAATCCGCTCCCCGCCACCACTTTGTAAGAATCAAAAATCCCTGTTGCCTTCTTGGCGGCGGGGATTTTTGATGATCCCCATGGTTTGTGGCCTGGTGGAGTGTTTGGCACACCGGTGGACTGTGTCAGGACTCGATAGGATAAAGTAGGACTGAAGCATTCACCCGAGGATTTTGGGGTAGTTGTTCACCAAGAGAACAGCCGGGTCACGAGACTCATAGCTCCTGCATCCTGACCAATCCCTGACTGGGTCTTTAGAGCAAGGATATCAGCGAGTGCTTCGATATCTCTAACGTGACGACAGAATTAAGTGAGACTGGCATGGCAATAACGTTGCAGCGCCCCATTTTGATCGGTGGATTGGGCTTGACCGCAAGCATTTGGCTCCTTGATAGCCTGGGTGCCTCAGTCGTGGGACTAGGAGACAATTTGGTCTGGGTGATCGCTCTTGGGTCTGGCATTTGGTGGATGCGTCATCGTCGCACTCCGGCTGTTGAACCCACCACCCTACCCAAGGATCGCCCGGCGGTGGAAGCTGCTATTCAGTCTGCGATCGCCCTGATCGATCAGCTTGAAGCAGAACTTGAACAGGAGGCGAGTGCTGCAACGCCTGGAATTGTCGATCATCTGCGATCGCAACTGGAGCATCTGCAGGGTGAACTGGATCGTTCCACGCTGCGCCTAGCGATTGTCGGGGAAGCTGCCGTGGGTAAAACGGCGATCGCCCAACAGCTTACCCAGCAATGGTTACCCCAGATCTCTTGGCCTACCGATGTAACAGCGGTGGCGATCAGCGAAGTGTCGTCCCAAGCGATCGCTCTGGAGGAATCGGAGTCGGCACTCAACGATGCCGATCTGGTGCTGTTGGTGACCCCTGGTGACTTGACGGAGTCTAGCTACCAAGCGCTGGTCGGCTATGCTACGGCTGGGCAACGGGTGCTTGTGGCGTTCAATAAGCAAGACCAATATCCCTTGGATGAGCGATCGCTGCTGCTGCATCAGGTGCGCGAGCGGGTGGCGGCCTATGTTCCGTCGGCGGATGTGGTGGCGATCGCTGCCGAGCCTGCCGCGATGAAGGTACGCAAGCATCTAGAGGATGGCACGGTGCAGGAATTGTGGCAGCAGTCTGAAGCTGATCTAGCTAGTCTGAGCCAGACTCTCACCTCCCTGATCCCCCAAGGGCGATCGCTGGTCTTGGCTACAGTGGCCCGCCAGGTGCAGCAGGTGCGCGTAGCTACCCTAGCGGAACTGAATCGCTATCGCCGCCAACGGGCCATGCCTTTGATTGAGCAAGCTCAGTGGATTGCCGGTGCTGCTGCTTTTGCCAATCCGGTGCCGAGCCTTGATCTGCTGGCCACAGCGGCGGTCAATGCTCAGTTGGTGCTCGATTTGGGCAAAGTGTATCAGCAATCCTTTTCCATGGAGCAGGCTAAGGCGGTGGCGGGAACCATGGCGAAGCTGATGGTGCAAATGGGGGTGGTGGAACTGTCCACCCAGGCGATCGCTCCTCTGCTCAAAACCCATGCTCTGACCTTTGCCGCAGGTGGTGCGCTACAGGGCATGAGTGCTGCTTATCTGACCCGATTGGCTGGCTTGAGCCTAGTAGACTATTTCCAAGCCCAGAGCATAGTGGATCCCAGCGATCGCACCCCCTTCTCGCTCCAGCCTGAGGCGCTCAAACAACGACTCAACGACGTCTTCCAGCAGATGCAACCGTTGGGACAAGTGCGGGCCCTAGTGGATCAAGGTTTGCGGCGTCTTGCTCCCACTGCCTAGGGCCGATCGATTACTTGGTGATGGTGCCTATGTCTCGCTCTGATCTAGTTCGCCCCCAGCTTGCCGACACCCACTTCAACCGGGCGCGCGCCAGTCTGCGGCAGCTTCTGAATCGCTATGGTCGTCAGGGGCGATCGCGATCCTCTACAGAACTCCAGGCGGCTCTCAAGCCAAGGCTGGATCAGCTTGCCGGTGCCTTGGATAAACTGAACGGCTACCTCGTCCGGGTGGCGGTGTTTGGCCTGGTCAGTCGTGGTAAATCGGCGGTGTTAAATGCTCTGATTGGCCAAAAGGTGCTCCCCACAGGGCCCATCCATGGCGTGACCCAGTGGCCACGGTCGGTCTTTTGGTCGCTGGAGACGGCTATGGGCAAGGCCGTGATTGAGCTGATTGATACACCGGGCTTGGATGAAGTAGACGGTCAGGCTCGGGCGGATATGGCCCGCGAGATTGCTGAACAGGCTGACCTGATTTTGTTTGTGATCGCCGGGGACATGACCCGCACGGAATACCAAGCGCTGCACGATCTTCTGGCGGCGCACAAGCCCTTGATTGTGGTCTTCAACAAAACTGATTTGTATCCCAACCGCGATCGCACCGTGATTTTTCAACAGCTTCGGGAGCG
>DATNRH010000907.1 GCA_036703605.1 Candidatus Obscuribacterales bacterium
CATCCTCGCGAAAATAGAAAATGCGTTGCCATTGGCCCGCGCTGACTCTATGTTCCGCCCGCTCGCAGATTGGGGCGTAGCCAAGTGGTAAGGCAGCGGTTTTTGGTACCGCCATTCCCAGGTTCGATCCCTGGCACCCCAGCATTTTAAAAGAGCGAATTCGGTTCACCGGGTTCGCTCTTTTGCGTTGGCCTGTTATTTTCCCTCATCCCCAACCCTTCTCCCGCAGGAGAAGGGAGCCGGAAGCCCTCTCCTGTGGGAGCTACTGCTTATACATAAGTTGAGTCACGAGCCATAGACCAACCTTGAAACAAGGAATTAAATCGCCTCAAACCCCGATATAACAGGGCGATGCCAGGAGGGCGTTGGCTCCGATAGCCCGACCAGCCACCCACCCGAGCAATGACCCAAGTTGCCCAGGCTAAAGAATAGGGAGGAAAGGGATTTTGTTGATGTCGGGTACGCCCTTGCCAATGCTGAGATAAGTGCATCAAGCACTGCTGCTGTGCGTCCGAAAAGACCAGACTGGCAGGGCGGACTGTGTCATCACGCCCAAGACAGAGTTGCAAAATCCGCAGGGCGGCCCCTAGACTCAGCACCAACAAACGTTCAATGGCTGCCACCGACTCCAATTGAGTCGATTCAATATCTAGTCCATCTTGCTTGAGGACAGCAAAGAGTTGCTCAATTCGCCAACGCCAACCATACCACTGAATCACCTGTAACGCCTGTTCTAACGAGTTAATCAGGTGAGTGGTTAACAATCGCCAATGAATCGGCTTTTGCCCGGTCGGAGGCTGAATTTCTACGGCTTCGAGAGCATAAAGTTTCACCGTGGGTGCATAGTCCGACGCATTCAATCGGGATGGGCGGTAGAGGGTGACTGGGGTAAAACGCACTCTCATCCAGGCTTCTCGTTCCATGCGCTGCTGACGCGGCTCTCCTCGCACCCGGAAGGCATAAGTTCCTGCCATCGGTTGTTGACTCAGATAGCTGTACAGTCGCTGGGGAGATTCCTGGATTTTGCGGTCACGACTTGCTCGGAATAGGGCATGGCTCTGCAACTTGGGAGTTTGCTCCCACAGTTCGTAAATATCGGCTTCCCGGTCGGCGATGTAGGTCACTGTCTTCGCTGCTGCCCAGCATCTCTGGCTGTTTTGAGCCACCTGCCACCATTTGTAGGATTCTTTCTCTTCTATCTCTTGCTGCTTGTATTGCCGACTGTGCTTATCTTTTCGCTCTGGGTCACGACTCCACCAGTACACATCGCTTAATCCTAGCGGCATCCCATCTTCGGCATCTAAGACCAAGGTTGGATGGATGAAGATGCCCACGTTTTTATTGTTGCTCAACACCCCAAGCTTTTCGGGGTTGAGTCGCCGCCGATGACGACTCAGATTCACTTCGCTGCTGTCACTGAGTGCCAACACATTTAACCCCTCTATCCGCTCCTGGCATTGGTCTGACAGGCTTCTACAGATTTCTCTCGGGTTGACTTGCTCATTGTTGAGCAACCGGTAGTATCCCATTTGCTCTGACCAATTTTCTGCAATAGCCTGGATGCTCACTGACTGCTTTTGGCAGAGGGCTTCGTACAACTCGGCCCCCTTTTTTCAAGCCGGGCATCTCCAAACATCCTTCGTCTCGTCTTTTCAGATTGATGCCAGATTGGATTGTTATTCATTGCGTTCCTGATTTGCTTTCTGACTATTTTCACATTTTGTGTATAAGCAGTAGCTTGTTAAGGGGGGTTAGGGGGGATCGCGCTACCGCACCACCCGGCACAGGCAATGATCCAAACGGCAACAGTTGCAGCTTCCCGTTGCCGACTATCAGCAGTCGTTTAT
>DATNRH010000908.1 GCA_036703605.1 Candidatus Obscuribacterales bacterium
GGTCGGTGATATAGGCACGGCGATCGATCTTGAAGGTGCGATCTCGAAAGGTGAGTTGTTGGGTGATGTAGGGCAGCGGATCGCCCCAGGTGAGGCGCTTGAGGTAGCGCTGAAAGACGGCTGCATCGCCCTGACTGGCGGCATAGAGCGATCGCACGTCTGTCTCCAGCAAGCTGCTGAGATCAAAAGCGCCAGCCAGAGACTGGAGGGCCGATAGGGTTGGTGATGGGGAGGAGGAAATCATGGGTTGTGGCGACATTCAAGAGGAGATGCAACAGAAGAAACTAGATGCAAGGATGTTGGTAATCGTGATCCATTAGGTTTGTTGGGGGTAGCAAGATCTCTGTCAACTGACCTCGCATACAGTGATTGGAACTCATGGATGCGCCATAACCACCAGCATTCAAGAAGCAGAGGTAGTCGCCCTCTTGTGTAGGGGGCAACACAACATCTTCGGCCCAAATATCTAGGGCTTCGTTTATGTTACCGGTTACGGTGACCCGGGCGGGCCAATCAGGCTGCGATCGCCGCCGCCGTGCGGGGACAGGTTCTAGGGGCAGGTGGTAGAAAGCTGGTTCAATGTGCAGGTTAAAGCCTCCATTCATGCCAACAAACCAGGTATCTTGCTTTTGCTCCACCATGGTGGTTTGCAGGATCAACACGCCCGCGTCTTTAGCAATATAGTCACCGGGTTCTAGATAAATCTGCTGGGGGCGATCGCCCAACTGCTCGGCGATGATATCTGCCCAGCGCTCTAGATCCAAGGGCGCATCATCGGCAACTAAGGGGATGCCCAATCCGCCTCCCAGGTTCATGTAAGAGACCGATGGCAGGCGATCGAGGATCCTCTGACAGCGCTGGAGGATGGTAGACCAAGTGTCTAACTGGGGCGTGAGATAGCCGCAGCCCGCATGAACATGCAGTCCCTGGATCTGGAGCCCATAGCGATCGGCTAGGGCCAGGGCTTCTTCCACTTGGTCGGGATAGATGCCAAACTTAGTGGGTTTGGTGCCGGCATAGAGCAGGTGGGGATTGGTGCGGTATCCCAGTCCCAGACCAGGATTAATCCGTAGCCCAACGGCGCGACCAGGACAGCGATCGCCCAAGCGACGAAGACTACTGAGAGAATCGCAGTTGATGATCACATCTGGCGATCGCGCTAACTCGTCCAGATCGGCGTTGGATAGAGCCGTACCCGTAAAGGAAATTTCAGAGGGCAGGAATCCAACTTGGCGGGCTTGGCGCACCTCTTGGGGCGAGCAGGCATCAATGCCGCAGAGCCCGGTGAGTTTCAGGTAGGTGAGCAGGGGCGCATAGCGGTTGGACTTCATGGCGTAGAATATCCGGTGGGCGATCGCCCGTTCATCTAACACCCGATGCAGGCGCTCCAGATTCTGTCGCAGGCGATCGCTGCTGTAAACATAGAGCGGCGTACCTAACTCATTGGCCATAGTATTGAGGTTGTGAGTGCTGAAATGCAGCTCGTCCTCAACATACTGCACATCATCTCGTTGCCACCAAAGGGGCTGCACCGGGAGAGGATGCTTCATTATCAAAACCTCATGACGTAATTCAGGGCAAGGACAGGGGCAAGTGAGCCCAAAACTGACAGTCTTGCTATCCCTAGTATGACCGCTCTACTCCCAGAAATCACACGTTTGCACCATGACGATTGGTTATGGGCCTCGACGATCGCTAACCTCATGAAGGCAATTTTTGACGGAGAGCGATCGCATTTCTGAGACTCATCTCCATCTAAAATTCAGCTAGTTCTCATCTTGGGTCGATACTGTACCTACAGCGTTAGCACAACTCAACATTGCCGGTTTGGTATTGCCCCCATAAGGGATCAGCGCAAAGCCTAGTCATACTGCCTAGGAAAAAGATAATCATTCTCGCAAATAATGCTTGTGCTGTTAACCTTCTTACCTTGTCCTGATTAAGCTCTGACGTTCTATGCCTAAAGTTATTTCCATTCACTCCTATCGTGGCGGTACGGGAAAGTCTAATATGACCGCCAATCTTGCAACCACACTGGCTCTTCAAGGTCACCGAGTGGGGGTCGTGGATACGGATCTGCCTTCCCCAGGCATTCACAATATTCTCGGTCTTGATCCAGATACCCATCAGGCAACATTGAACCGCTATCTGTGGGGGGAGACTAGCATTCACGACGCTGCCCATGACGTGAGCGATCGCCTCTCTCTAGACTCAGGTGCTCTCTATCTAGTACCGTCTAGCGTTAAGCCAGATGATATTGCCCGCATTCTCAAGGATGGCTATGATGTGCGGCTTCTCAATGATGGTTTTCGCAGGCTGGTTAAAGATCTAGAGCTAGATTACTTGTTTATCGATACCCATCCAGGCTTATCCAAAGAAACATTTCTTTCAATTGCTATTTCTCATGTTTTGCTGCTCATCCTCCGACCAGATAAGCAAGACTACCAGGGTACGGCTGTAACCATTGATGTTGCTAAGCAGCTTCGCGTTCGAGATATGAAGCTGATTGTTAACAAAGCCTACCGGCAGCTCGACCCCGAAGCTTTGCGACAGAAAGTGGAAGAAACCTATGATCTCAAGGTCGCTGGGGTGTTTCCTCTATCAGAAGAGATTGTGCAATTGGCGAGTGAAGGCGTGTTTTGCTTGAAATATCCAGATCATCCCGTTAGCCATGAGTTTCAAAAGGTGGCGCAGCATGTGAGCTAATGCCAGGTTTTATAGCTGCTAGCAATGGTGACTATGCTGCACATTTCGCGACTTATTCTAGCTGATGGATAAATTGGGTGCGGTGCGTTACGCTTCGCGAACACACCCTACGAGTACTGTATTGTACTACATCTAGCTGATGGATCAAGTATTGCCCGACCTTAAATGTATTGAATTGACCTGTGTAAATCATAAAGGATAGCAAGATGGTAGACTCTAGCCAGGATGTAGATCGTGATGTAACCAGTGGACATCTCAGTAGCCTAACTCGATCGATACAATCTGCCACGTCGTCGTTTCGTAACTACCTGCAAGATCTGCATCAAGCATACTTACCGCTCAATGAAGGGGCGATCGCTGACTACATTCCTGAACTAGCTCTCGCGCAACCCAATTGGTTTGGTATCTGTACCGTAACCATGGATGGACAGATCGTTGAGGTGGGTAACTGCGACCAGCTATTCACCATTCAGTCGATTTCCAAGGCCTTTGTTTACGGTCTGGCGTTGGAAGACCACGGTCGCGAGTATGTCAACAGTAAGGTGAGCGTTGAACCTACGGGGGAGGCGTTTAATGCAATTGTTCTGGATGAAGCGACCAACCGCCCCTATAATCCTATGGTGAATGCGGGGGCGATCGCCACGGCGGATTTGATTCAAGGGAATGGAGCTACAGAGCGCATCAAGCGGGTGCTAGCTATGTTTCAGCGCTATACTGGCCGGGAGCTAGATGTGAGTGTCCCGGTTTTTCTGTCTGAACGGGCCACAGGCAACCGTAACCGGGCTATTGCCTATCTGATGCTGAACTTTGGCATGGTCAGCGATCGCATTGATGAAACCTTGGATCTTTATTTTCAGCAATGTTCTCTGTTGGTCAATGCCCGTGATTTGGCTATGATGGCAGCCACGTTGGCGAATAAAGGCATTAACCCCGTCACTGGCGAACGGGCCCTTGATGAACGTTACGTGCAGGATGTGATCAGCGTCATGCTGACTTGCGGTATGTACGACTACTCTGGGGAGTGGACGTATCGGG
The DNA here is from genome assembly GCA_036703605.1 of Candidatus Obscuribacterales bacterium. NCBI lineage: Bacteria > Bacillati > Candidatus Melainabacteria > Candidatus Obscuribacterales > Candidatus Obscuribacterales bacterium. The sequence goes on from DATNRH010000908.1 coordinate 3,742, forward strand.
TTGGTATTCCTGCCAAAAGCGGTGTGGGTGGTGGTATTACAGGTGTTGTACCTGGTCAGTTGGGAATTGGTACTTTTTCACCCTGTTTGGATGCGAAAGGTAACAGCGTTCGGGGCATTAAAGTCTTTGAGCGGCTCTCCCAAGATTTTGGACTTCATCTGTTTAACGCTGCACCCGCCGAACGCTCGTTGCAGGATTGCCTGAATAGCAACGGTTTGGATACCTGGTAGGGTACAGGTGGCTAGAGTTCTGCTGTTCCGTAGGAGGGCGTCATTTGTTGCAAGCTCCTTTTCAATGTTGCTTAAGGCTTAAACCTCTATGAGAAGAGGGTTGAGCGTAGCCGAAACCCAGCAACGTAGCTTTATAGAATGGAGTCACCACCTTACACCACGCCACAGATTTGTTCCTGAGTAGTGCTAAGCTTCGAGATATATTCGGGGTAAGCGAATTCACTCGTCATCACCTTGGAGATGCATCATGGTTCTATTATCCACTCGCGTTAAAAATTCTGCCCAATCGTCTGGTAAACAGACGCTGAATGAGGTTATTGGATTATTTCGCGCCCGCCTATCGCTCCGGATTGTCTTCTGGATCTTTCTGAGCATCATGGTGATCGAGGCAGTTTTACTAGTGCCTTCGGTGGAACGACGTAGACAGGAGATTTTAGATCAGGTTGAAGAGGTTTCGACGGGTAAGATTAGCTGGATTTTGATGACCTATCCAGATGCCACGCCCCAAGAATTGTTGACCCAAGTGGAGCAGCTTCAGGCAGATCCGATGCTAGAAAGCATTTTGGGAGGAGCAATTTATACTCCTGATGGATCCGTGATGGGTACCTTTGGTGAAGCACCAGCGCTTTTGTTTAATGCTGCTGTACGGGGGGAAGCACTTTATCTGCCTCAGCCTGAGGGCGATCGCTACGATGTAGCTTGGCCAACCCTGCTGCCAGATGGACAACATTTTATTGTGATTCGTCATGATGCTCAAGGTACCCGAACTGCTCTGTTCACCTATGTGCTACGGGTGGCTGGATTGGTGGTGATTATCTCCGGCTTTGTCACCCTAGTGATGATGGTGGTGCTGGGCCCTAACTTGATTAGCCCCATTCTGCGGCTCCGGCGTGATTTAGCTAAGGCTGGAGAGGCGATCGCTCAAGACCAGCCCTCCACCGAGTTTTCATCCACTCATATCCGGCGTAAGGATGAGCTGGGAGACGTGATCCATACCTTTCGTCAGATGTTTCAAGACATCTCTACGGCAGTTGCAGAACGCAAGCGAGTGGAGCAAGAACTACGGCTCAACAATCAGCAGATGCGTCAATATTTAGATCAAGTAGATCGAGTGACGGCAGCGGCGGTGGATGTGGAAAGTGATTGTTTTGATCCCAGTTGCTTGAGTGAAGTAGGGCAGCGATCGGATGAGTTAGGGCAATTGGCTCGTGTCTTTCAACACATGGCC
>DATNRH010000909.1 GCA_036703605.1 Candidatus Obscuribacterales bacterium
ATGGTGACTATCCCAAGTATGGTAACAATGACGATCGGGTCGATACCATTGCCATTGATCTGGTGCAGTCTTTCATGGCGAAAGTACGTACCAACAAAACCTATCGAGATGCTGTACCCACCCAGTCGATTTTAACGATTACCTCCAATGTGGTCTACGGCAAGAAAACTGGGAATACCCCCGATGGACGTAAAGCCGGTGAACCCTTTGCCCCCGGCGCAAATCCTATGCATGGACGAGATACAAAAGGGGCGATCGCGTCCCTAGCATCTGTGGCTAAGCTGCCCTATGATGATGCTCAGGACGGCATTTCCTATACCTTTTCCATCGTGCCCCAAGCTTTGGGTAAAGGTTTAGACAGTCAAGTGACTAATTTAGTAGGAATGCTAGATGGCTATTTCCACGAAACCGGGCATCATATTAACGTCAACGTTCTCAACCGAGATACCTTGCTCCATGCCATGGATCATCCTGAAGAGTATCCCCAGCTTACGATTCGGGTATCGGGCTATGCCGTGAATTTCATCAAATTGACCCGAGAACAACAGTTGGATGTGATTAACCGCACCTTCCACAGCCATCTGTAGGCGTTACTGTCCACTTTGATCATTTCTTACTCATGTCAATTTAATGTGACGTAGCTGTAGGGTGGGCAATGCCCACCCCTTAACCCTCGCCCTCACATGCAAATCCGTCTCCAAGACCTCAACATTCCAATGCTACTTTGATGAAGCGTTGTTCATCAACGGTCTAGTTAACCTATGTCTACTTCAGTCTCTAGTTCAGGTCTCATCAGGGGCGATCGCGGCCGCATCCACTCGGTGGAAACCTGTGGCACGGTGGATGGCCCAGGAATTCGATTTGTGATCTTTACCCAGGGCTGCCGCCTACGCTGCCTCTATTGCCATAATCCAGATACCCGTGACCCCAACCAAGGGCAAGAGGTTACAGTGGATGATCTCTTATCCGAAATTCAGTCCTATCGTTCCTACATGACCTATTCCGGTGGTGGGGTGACTATTAGCGGCGGTGAGCCCTTGCTGCAGCCGGAGTTTGTGCATGAGATCATCCGTCGTTGTCAAGCGATCGGTATTCATACAGCTCTTGATACCTCTGGCTATCCAGACTTTGAGCGCTCTAAACCCGTTTTAGATGATGTAGATTTAGTTTTATTGGATATCAAATCCTTTAATCCTCAAATTTACCAAACTGTTACCCATGTGCCCATCGAGCCTACCCTACATGTTGCCCGTTACTTAAACGAGATTCAGAAACCTACCTGGGTTCGCTTCGTGCTGGTGCCAGGCTTAACTGACGGGAAACAAAATATGGAACAATTGGCTGCCTTTGTTGCTCAATTAACCTGTGTAAAAAAGGTGGAAATCTTGCCGTTTCACCAAATGGGAAACTACAAATGGCAGCAGCTTGGTTATGCCTATGCGTTGAAAGATACAGCCACGCCGACTGTGGCTGAGGTGCAGCGAGCCGTGGAGATTTTTCAAGCCCATGGACTGACGGTGCAATAATTGTTCTATTGCCTCTGGGATTGTGGATAGAAGGAGAGATCAATGGACGAGCAAAGCATTTTTTTGGACATCCACCAAGGATTGGAGCGAGAAAGTCCTGGGGGTGCCTTGTATACTCAGCAAGCCTTTGAGATGTTGCCTGCCCTCTCCCATCCCCAAATTTTAGATATCGGCTGTGGGCCAGGAATGCAGACTCTAACCCTAGCCCAGCTCAGTGACGGATCGATTACCGCTGTGGATAACCATCAACCCTATCTAGCAGGGCTGCAGCAGCAAGCCGCTGCGTTTTCGGGGCGAATTACCTGCCTGAATGCCGATATGAGAAACTTGCCGTTTACAGCCCAAAGCTTTGACCTGATTTGGGCTGAGGGGTCTATCTATATTATCGGATTAGAAGAGGGGCTAACAGAGTGGCGATCGCTTCTCAAATCAGATGGATACATGGTGATCAGTGAATTAGTTTGGGTTAAGCCCAATCCTCCGGCAGTTCTGCGCGACTATTGGCAGCAAGGCTATCCGTCCATGCGTTCACTTAATGAGGTTGCTA
>DATNRH010000910.1 GCA_036703605.1 Candidatus Obscuribacterales bacterium
GGTGGTGACGGGTAAAAAAATCGGGTCATTGTGCTGCACAACTGACGAAATATCAGCTTCCCAACCACAAATATTCGGCAGACCTGACCGAGTATCGCTGAGGGTCGGTCGGTTGGAAGACGATACGGATGCGATCATATGAATGTTCCTTTGTTCTCTGTACGCGGTGCTGACTCCTCGCCACACTGCGAATAATGCCGCTCATGCGTGATGCGATCAGGAGGTGGACTCGATGCAATGAAGCTGCCGGGTTTCGGCTTCGCTCAACCCTCGTCTCATCAGGATTGGAGCATTGAGCAACGTAAAAATACATCTTGCATTCATGATGTCCTCCTACTTAATAACACTCGACTAGCAGATCCAGTGCCTGAAGCGGAGTTGATAGGCCATATCCTGCTACGCCTATCCCCTTTGAGGATCATAGGCTACTTTTCTGCCCAGCAAGACGCATCGGCCATAAAGTAATGTCAAGTGTTTTTGCGATCGCTCCATACTGCTTCAAATTGAGCAGTGCTTCTCTCAGTAACCTTGTCTAGGTGGCTTCTGGGATGTCCAAGAGCGATCGCCCTCTGCAGTGCCGTGGTTTAACCGCCGATCGAAAAGAATCCCATCACAAAAATGGACAGCAACAGCCCTGGACTGAGGAGCAAAATCAGCGTAAACAGTTCACCAGATTCCATAGATCTATCCTTCAAGGTTCATAGTGTGGTCGTGCTTCCATCATGACCCATGAAAGCCGGTGGTTTGGGGCAGCAATCTTTAAAGAAATGGGAAAATCCTAGGATAGCCAAATTTCTATGACCATCATTCAAGCCGCCAAAAACGTCACGATTCTTTTCTATATACTACGAAACTTAACAAGACTACAGGACTTAAAACATCCAGGGGATAGAGTGTGAGATCCTGAAGGCAGTCCATGACAGTGAATCGTGTCTAGTTAGGATGGAGTGAGAGATGACATCAACGGTAATTATTACGGGTGCCTCGTCAGGAGTAGGGCTGTACTCTGCAAAAGCCCTAGCTAAGCGTGGGTGGCACGTCGTCATGGCTTGCCGCAACCTGGAAAAAGCGAAGGCGGCAGCGGAAGAGGTTGGGATGTCTGCCGATAGCTACACCCTCATGCATATCGACTTGGGTAGCCTCGACAGCGTGCGCAAGTTTGTGGATGATTTTCGCGCAACCGGCAAGACTCTAGAAGCGCTGGTGTGTAACGCTGCTATCTACATGCCGCTGATCAAAGAACCGCTGCGATCGCCTGAGGGTTATGAGCTGACGATGACCACTAATCATCTAGGGCATTTTCTGCTGTGTAACCTGATGCTGGACGACCTGCAGCGATCGCCCGCTGCGGAGAAGCGCTTGGTGATTTTGGGAACCGTGACCCATAATCCCGATGAGCTGGGCGGTAAGATTCCGCCCCAGCCCAACTTGGGCAACTTCGAAGGCTTTGAGAAAGGGTTCAAGGATCCCATCTCCATGGCAGACGGCAAGGCCTTTGAGCCGGTCAAAGCCTATAAAGACAGCAAGGTGTGCAACGTGTTGACTATGCGGGAACTGCATCGTCGCTTCCACGAGTCCACAGGCATTGTCTTCAGTTCCCTTTATCCGGGC
>DATNRH010000911.1 GCA_036703605.1 Candidatus Obscuribacterales bacterium
TGCAGCCGCTGCCACAGCTCTCGTATCAGAGCATCCTTCTCGGCTGAACTCAGGGTCTCTAAGGGTGGCAGGTCTTTCATGGCAAAAGCCTATCATCCTCGTCCCTCTTTGCAAACCCTGTCAACCTAGTTGAGTAATTACCCCCAGATAAAAGTCGCTGATATCTAGATAGGTGTCCACGATACACACAACGTCTTGATGGGGAGAAGGATAAATCGCCAATGATTCTTCAATGGCATACCATTCACCCAAAAACGAGGCGATCGCCGGATCAACCTCTGCCCAGGCTTGCGAAAATGCCTCAGCTTCATCTCGCTCAAGAGCGGTGCGGCGATCGCTGTATATGCCACTCTCCCTCAGTTGAGGTATCGTTTGCCGCATCTCTTCAAGTAAGGCTTGTTCCTCCGCCTCGGTAGGAAAACGAAGGGATTGCGCTTTGGCTGCAACGGGCAAACCCAACGAAATCAGCACAGTTAATAGGGCGATCGCCTTGAGGTTAAGCATGGTGTTTTTTAGATTGATACTCCGAATGGATATGGACTATTGTCGAGCTGTTGGAGAAAGCGGCTCATCGGTGATGCATCCAGCCTGATCAAACTGATCGATAACCTCAGGCGCAAGCTGGGCAATGTAGCTTATCGCTGCTGGATGCTCAAGCGGTCGCGGCAAGAGATAAGAATATTGACTGGGCTGCTGATCAGACACAAATAGGTTGACCAAAAATTCATTGTCGAGCACCAAGGTCGCATAGGTGGTGGTGTAAATCCTGTGGTTGACTACAAATCCCATAGAAAAAGAGTATTCCTCAGGATAAATGTCAACGATGCAGACCACACCTGGATTGGGCGACGGGTAAATAGCTTTTCCTTCATCCCAGGCAGACCAGTCACCCAAAAAGGGAGCGTTCGCCGGGTCAACTGCTGCCCATGCCGCCGAAAACGCCATCGCCGCTTCTCGTTTGACAGGAGTCCGGAGGTCAAAATACACACCCATCTCACGCAGTCGCAGGACTTCCTGCCGAGCTTCTTCCATCAGTTCCCGAATTTCATCTTCTGTTGGAAAGCGAAAGACCTAGACATGGGCAGCATCAGCCATGCCGACTTCACCTACAGCGATCAATAGTGCGGCAGTCAGCATTAGTGCCATCGGTTTTTGTGCCATCGACCTTCGTGCCATCGATATCCATTTAATCATGATCCTCAGCATCTATAGCTATGTCCATAGGCGTTAGGACAGAAACATTCGCCCTTCAACATTCGTCGCCTTTCCATAAGGTTCTAAAATCACGGGCGATCGCCATGCCAGTAGATCCACTTTTGTCGCAGCCGTTCCGGAATTGAGCACCGATGAATGATGCAATAGGTAGACTTTTCTAAATTTTAGTTATTTACAATATAAGTCAGCGTGTAAATCAGTCTAATATCAATTTAACTGAAAGCTTTGTAGAACAGCGCTTCGTGCTCACTGTCGACCATGGCTTTTTGCTACTGACCAATTCCACCCAGACCCAAACTCCCTATTTGAAGAGCCTTTCGTAAAGTGATAAGGTTAACGTTATGCTAACTGGGGTAGATGGGACTGAGGAGCAGGTGGAGGTGTCTTACCTGGTGGATGTGCAAACCACCTGGGAGCCAAGGTTGACTCCCAGACTGTAAGTACACCAGATGCGATCGCAAATAAGTTATTGAGGAGCGGCCTGTACCCAGACTTCCATTTCGGTGAGCTGTAGCGGTCCATATTGAGTGGCCAGGGCGACGTCGGCGGCGTCTCGACCGTAGGCGATGATGATGCGATCGCCCCGAGGTTCTGCCTGAGTTGCATCAAAGGTATACCAGCGATCGCCTACGTAGGCCTCAAACCAGGCGTGCAGATCCATGGGCTTGAGGTCATACAGATAACCCACGACCATGCGGGCTGGGATGGTGAGGCTGCGGCAGAGGGCAATGCCTAGGTGGACAAAATCGCGGCAGACGCCAACTCGGTTTTTTTCGGTTTCTAGGGCCGAGGTAGAGGCATCGCTGGTGTCGTATTGGTAGTCGATATGGGTGTGAATCCAGTGGCGGATGGCCTCAACTTGGTCGTAGGCGGGCTCGATGTCGGCCACAATGTTGTTGGCTAAATCGGCCATCAGGTCTGACTGACAGTAGCGGCTGGGTAAGAGAAACTGCAGGGTATCGTGGGGCAGGTCTTGCACAGACACAAACTCGGCCCCAAACTGCACAGTGATGCGATCGGCGACGTCAGCCGTGACGGTACTGCGTATCCGCAGTTGCCCGACGGGAACCACCAGCCGCTGGCAGAGGTTGCCGTAGCTATCCGTGTAGTCTACGGTGGGTACCTGGGGCTCAAACTGTAGGCTGCTCTGAAGAATGCGCTGGGCCGATCCCTCTCGAGGCTGCAGCATCAAAATGAGCGGCGCAGGCTCCGCTGTCTCAAACAAAAGTTCGCACCCGGCATTGAGTTGCATTAGATCTCTCAGTAGTGTTCCTAGAATAACAGAGCCGACAGGCGGATGGTCTCAGCCCAAAGGAGGTTTTTTGGGTGACGTATCGCGATCAATCGCCCATCAATCGTTCATTGGGTGCTGAGTCTACTTGAATCTAGGCTGGCTGAGAGTTGATGTGTCACATGAACCCTAAATCATGGCTTCACCATAGTCACTTGACTTTTTGCATTGACTAATCTTCTGGTGTTAAATGCTTCTGTGATGAGCCTAGTATCAAGTCCGGATGAATAGTCATAGCTGGGACGGCATTGCTAAATCGATAGATGATTTGCCCTCATCCCCAACCCTTCTCCCTAGGGAGAAGGGAGCTAGA
>DATNRH010000912.1 GCA_036703605.1 Candidatus Obscuribacterales bacterium
CGGAAACTTGAGAGAAGCCAACTTGATGGGCGATCGCTGCAATGGCCTGTTCATGGTCGGGATAGCGATAGCCATGGATGAATACAATGGCGCAACTGCGAATTCCATCATCGTAGGCTGCCTGCATGGCCTGGATAATGCGCTCTAGCTCGGCAGCGCTGAGGGCAATATGTTCCTCACCCTCAGCCGTGTAACGCTCATTCACCTCTAGCACCTGCTCATAGAGCATATCGGGTAATATAATCTCCCGGGCAAAGATGTTGGGGCGGTTTTGATAGCCAATGCGTAGAACATCCTGGAATCCGCGGGTGGTGACGAGTAGGGTGCGATCGCCCTTCCGTTCCAATAAAGCATTGGTCGCCACAGTCGTTCCCATTTTCACCCGCTGCAGTTGTCCAGCGGGAATAGGTTCATGGGCAGCCAGACCTAGAATATCGCGAATGCCCTGAATGACGGCGTCTGCATAGCGATTGGGCTGTTCTGACAGCAGTTTGTACACAATCACCCACTGCTGACGGGGCAAGACTGCCACCTGAAAACGAGGTTGGCTAGAGAGACGTTCAGCGATCGCGCTATCATCTGTCACCGCTACAAGATCCGTAAATGTTCCACCGCGATCAGCAAAAACGTTTAACATACTTAAAACTCCTGATATGTGTTCGAAAAATTTGATGACGCTCGGAACAGCCTCTTGCATTCTCATACTATGAGGGGCTTGATCTTATCTTTCATTATCCTCATAGTATGACCCGAACCCCAACAAGACTTGCTTGCATTATATCAAATCCAGTTAGACGCACAATTGCATTCAAGGCTTGGGCAATTCAGATGCCTGTAGCTCTTTTGCTAAAGTGAGAGTCAAGCAGGGAATCGAATGCCGGCTTTTACAGTCATGAATATTCAACCGGATTCGATAAGACGACTTTCGCCATGGGGTACTAGCAGCCACAGCCGCCACTACTCATAGCAGCATCTTCTGCGCTAAAAATCTGCTTCAAATCGTCCAAGACTCCCCCAGAAAGAACAGTATACCCATAAAGGGCAAATCGCTGCGCGAGATTGTAGGCATCGTGGTTGTTCTTGATATCTATCAGTGTTCGAATACCCCAACGGGTACGCCCACCAGGTACAAAACAGCATAAAGTAGCAATACCAATCGATTGATGCAGAACTGTAAAGCTATTCATATCTGGGATTTGAATACCCAGAGACTGCTCAACAACTGATATCAATATTCCACTAAAAATTGTCATGAAGATAAAGTATCCCAAACTTTTTCCCATACAAGCGGCCCATCCTTTCATCAACAGTTTTTCTTGCTCTAGGGATCTTTGTAGACCATTCATGTCGTATTGACTGACTCGCCGTAGATCTTGTAGGGATGGAGTTAGACAAACCTGTTGCATCAATTGTCGTTCTAGACTAGTTGCTTCAGGTGGCAGCCACTTTGCGATAGCAAAAGTTCGATGTCGGACATTGAGATACAGATATCCTTGATATACCAGTTGCATAATCGCTAAGTCCACAGCTCGTGCTTTCCCGCCTTCTAAATAAGCCATCTGATATATATCCAGTTGAGGTCTTTGTGGTTGTTGGTCGGGACTTCGGATTATATAGCGTACCATCAGTCCAAGGATAGCAGAGCTACAAAGAGCAACAACAGACGGATTGATAGATACATGACTTGCCGCCGGTTCAATGGTAGATCCTTGTGCCGCGCTGATCCAGCCAATGGTCACAAGGGCAATGATGCCCATGATGCTCAGAGGTTGGATGAATTTCAGGTAAGGATATCGCTTGGGAATGACCCAATGATCGTTTAAGCTCACTCGCTGCATGTTGAGTTCTGTGCCAAACCGCACATCGGTTGGTGACCAAAGGTCAATGGGAGGAGAACCCCAAACCTGCTGATAGCTTGCGATGGTTTGCGCGTAAAGACGATGGAATTCTGCGCGCTCTAACCGTCCTCCCCGTGCTGGATGATGGTGTAGTATCTTCCCCAACACCTTGGGGCAAAACTCGTCCCAATAGGACTGGGTGAGGAGCAAATGGGCGTGCCATACCTGGTCTACCTGATCAGAGGGCACTACTTGATGCTTAGCAACGACCGTGAGGAAGGCAAACTTTTTATACTCTGCGATCGCTCTCTGGGTGTAGATTAGAGACCAACCCTGGTTTCTCATGAGCTGGCGAGTAAACCCAAACTCGTGGTTTGGGTCGTCTAGTTCAAATGCTTGTAGCCGCTGATAAAGGGCTGACTGGAACGTATCTAGCATAGTTGCTAAACTTGGTGATA